>NZ_JBHLUH010000024.1:0-8174 GCF_042433955.1 Phytohabitans kaempferiae
CGACGGCATGCAAGCCCTCGCCGACGGCAAAATCAACTTCATCGTCGAATGCAGCCCTCTGCTCGGCCCACAACTGATGGAACTCGTCGAGAAGGTCCACGCCGGCGAAACCGTCGAACCCCGCGTCGTCACCGAAGAAACCACCTTCACCCAGGAACAGGCCAAGGCCGTCCTCCCCGAACGCCAGTACTGACCCGACCGGCCTGAACCCTCCCAGCGGCCGCCCCGCCCTGCGCGGGGGCGGGGCGGCCCCACCAGCGCAGAAGGGTCGCGAGAAGTGACCGAGCCCATCCTGACGATGTCCGGGATCAGCAAGGAGTTTCCCGGCGTCAAGGCGCTCAGCGACGTCGACTTCCGGCTGCTCCCCGGCGAGGTGCACGCCCTCATGGGGGAGAACGGCGCCGGCAAGTCGACGCTCATCAAGGTGCTCACCGGCGTGTACGACATCGACCAGGGCGCCATCGTGCTCGACGGCCGGCAGGTGCGCTTCACCGGGCCGCTCCAAGCCCAGCACGCCGGCGTCAGCACGGTCTACCAGGAGATCAACCTCTGCCCCAACCTGTCCGTGGCGGAGAACATCTTCATCGGCCGCGAGCCGCGCACGTTCGGCCACATCAGATGGTCCACGGTGGAGAGACGGTCGCGCGAGCTGCTGCGCCGGCTCCAGCTCGACATCGACGTGTCGGCGCTGCTCGGCACGTACTCGATCGCGGTGCAGCAGATGGTCGCGATCGCCCGGGCGATCGACATCTCGGCCAAGGTGCTGATCCTCGACGAGCCCACGTCCAGTCTGGACGCCGGCGAGGTGCAGCAGCTCTTCCGGGTCATGCGGCAGCTCAAGGAGGAGGGCATCGCCATCCTCTTCGTGACCCACTTCCTCGACCAGGTGTACGAGATCGCCGACCGGATCACCGTGCTGCGCAACGGCCGGCGGGTCGGCGAGTACCGGACCGGCGAGCTGACCCTCATCGACCTGATCGGCACGATGATCGGAAAGGAGCTGGAGGTCCTCGAACGCCTGGAGGAGCAGCCCAAGCGCTTCCAGGAGACCAACGTGCCGCTGGTCGACGCGCGGGAGCTGGGGCGCAAGGGCGCGGTGGCCCCGTTCAACCTCACCATCCACAAGGGAGAGGTCGTCGGCCTCGCCGGGCTGCTCGGCTCCGGCCGCACCGAGGTCGCCCGCCTGCTGTACGGCGCCGACCGCGCCGACCACGGCCAGCTCACCATCGACGGTCGCCCGGTCACGATGCGGGGGCCACGCACCGCGATGGCCAGAGACATCGCCTTCTGCTCGGAAAACCGCCGCACCGAAGGGCTCATCGAGGAGCTGACCGTCCGGGAGAACATCGTCCTGGCCATGCAGGCGACCCGCGGCTGGACCCGACCGATCCCCCGCCGCCGGCAGGACGACCTGGTCGAGAGGTACATCAAGGCGCTCGACATCCGCCCCGCCAACCCGGAGGCGCTCGTGCGCAACCTCTCCGGCGGCAACCAGCAGAAGGTGCTGCTGGCCCGGTGGCTCATCACCGAGCCGCGGCTGCTCATCCTCGACGAGCCGACCCGCGGCATCGACATCGGCGCCAAGACGGAGATCCAGCGCCTGGTCGCCCAGCTCTCCGACGGCGGCATGGCGGTGCTCTTCGTCTCGGCGGAGCTGGAGGAGGTGCTGCGGCTCAGCCACCGGGTCGCGGTGCTGCGCGACCGCCACCTGATCGCCGAGCTGCCCAACGACGACAGCCTCGACGTCGACCGCGTCATGGAAACAATCGCCAGTGGAGCCAAGCCGTGAACACCCTGGTCAAGCATCGCCTCTTCTGGCCGGTCACCATGCTGGTGGTCCTGCTGCTGTCCAACCTGATCTTCACGCCGACGTTCTTCAAGATCGAGATGCGCGACGGCCACCTGTACGGGAGCCTGATCGACATCGTCCGCTTCGGCGCCCCGCTGATCCTGGTGGCGCTCGGCATGACGCTGGTCATCGCGACCGGCGGCATCGACCTGTCGGTCGGTTCGGTGGTCGCGATCGCCGGCGCGCTCGCCTGCTGGCGGATCAGTGAGCAGACCGACCAGAACAGCGTCACCGGCGTGCTCGTCGCCGTCGCCCTCGCGCTCGGCCTGGCGCTGCTGCTGGGGGCGTGGAACGGCATCCTGGTCGCAGTCGTCGGGATCCAGCCGATCATCGCCACGCTCATCCTGATGGTCGCCGGCCGGGGGCTCGCCCAGCTCATCACCGACGGGCAGATCATCACGATCAACAGCTCGCCGTACAAGCTGATCGGCGCCGGCTACCTGTTCACCGTGCCGTTCGCCATCCTCGTCGCGCTCGCGGTCACCGCGCTCGCCGTCCTGCTGACCCGCCGCACCGCGCTCGGCATGCTCATCGAGTCGGTCGGCGGCAACGCCGAGGCCAGCCGGCTCGCCGGCATCCACTCGCGACGGATCACGATGATGGCGTACATCGTGGCCGGTCTCTGCGCCGGCATCGCCGGGCTGATGATCAGCTCGAACGTCTCCAGCGCCGACGGCAACAACGCCGGCCTCTGGTACGAGCTGGACGCGATCCTCGCGGTCGTCATCGGCGGCACCTCGCTCGCCGGCGGGCGCTTCTCCATCGCCGGCACGGTCGTCGGCGCGCTGCTCATCCAGACGCTCACCACGACCATCTACACGACCGGCATCCCACCGGAGACCACACTGCTGTTCAAGGCGCTGGTCGTCACGATCGTCTGCCTTGTCCAGTCGCCCGCCTTCCGGGCCAAGGTCTTCCAGGGCCGGCGGCGACGACCACCGACGCCGACGGGCCCCGCCGCCCCGGCCGCGGAGAAGGTCGAGGTGCCGGCATGAGGCACCACGAGAAGATGCCCCGCTCCGCTCCTCATCTCCCGGGGGGCCCCGCGTGACCACGCTGACCGAGGTACGGGCCCGGCTCTCGCGGCCGCACCAGCGCAAGTACCTGCCGCTCTACGCCACGCTCGCGCTCCTCGCGCTGATGTACGGCAGCGGCGTGGTGCAGTACGAGGCGTTCAGCGACCCGCAGGTCGTGTTGAACGTGTTCATCGACAACGGCTTCCTGCTCGTGGTCGCGGTGGGCATGACCTTCGTGATCCTGACCGGCGGCATCGACCTGTCGGTCGGCGCGGTGGTCGCGCTGACGACGATGCTCTCCGCGTCGCTGCTCCAGGAGCAGGGCTGGCCCGCCTTCGCCGTGCTCCCGCTGGTGCTGCTCATCGGCTCCACACTGGGCTTCGGGATGGGCTGCATCATCCACTACTTCGAGATCCAGCCCTTCATCGTCACGCTGGCCGGCATGTTCCTGGCCCGCGGGCTCTGCTACACGATCGGCACCTCGTCCATCCCGATCGACGATCCGTTCTGGACGACGATGGCGCAGTCGCGGGTGCGCTTCGGCGACAACTTCGTCTCCCCCAGCGTCATCATCGCGCTCGCGGTGGTGCTCATCGCGGCGTACGTGCTGGCGTTCACCCGGCTCGGCCGCAACACGTACGCGATCGGCGGCAGCCCCCGCTCGGCCCACCTCATGGGGCTGCCGATCGCCCGTACGCGCATCGCCGTCTACACCATCAGCGGCTTCTGCTCGGCGCTCGGCGGCGTGCTGCTCAGCTTCTACATGCTCTCCGGGTACGGGCTGCACGCCGTCGGCATGGAGCTCGACGCCATCGCCGCGGTCGTCATCGGCGGCACACTGCTGACCGGCGGCTCAGGCTTCGTGCTCGGCACCGTGCTGGGCGTGCTCGTACTCGGGCTGATCCAGACCCTCATCACCTTCGACGGCCGGCTCAGCTCGTGGTGGACGAAGATCGTGATCGGCGCGCTGCTCTTCGCGTTCATCCTCCTCCAGCGACTGATCACGCCGCGCAAGAGCTGAGGAAAGGCCCGCCGCACGCGGCGGGCCTTTCACCGGCCGCACGACGGCACAGGCGCCGTGGGCGGCCGGGGACGGGCGTGCGACCGCTACTGCTCGTCGTCGACATCGCAGCTGGAATCGGCCATGGCCTGGGTCATCTCGTCGGCGGGCACGGTGATGCTCTCCTCCGTGTCCTCCAGGTCGTCGGGAGACGGGTCCGGGATGGTGCCTTCGCCCGCGTAGCCGTACGGGTTGGGTTCATGCGCTGTGTCCACGGCGCGTGGATACCCGAGCCGATGGCCGATACTCGCGGTCCTGGCCACTCGTCCTCCCTGCGTGGGCCGGCGGCGCGGACGCGGCGGATGGCGCGTTCGTGCCGCCATTCCGGTTTCCGGCGGCGGGGTCGCCGACCCGCGCGTTCGTCCCGCCGTTCCGGGATTCCGGGCCGCGGTCGGCTCCCCTTCGATGAATCGGATCCGCCTGCGGGGGTAGCCAACCGGTACGGCGGACACCACCGGTACAGCAAGGGGGGACGCATCATGGCTCAACAGAAGGAGCGAACGAGCGGAGGCGTGCGCACCGGCGCCGGCACGTCGAAGTCGATACGGTACGCACAGGAGATCACCTCCACCGACGAGCAGCCGGAGCGCCCCGGTCGCTCGCTGGTCACCAGCGACCACGAGGTGATCCGGCAGTGGGGCGAGCGCCGCGACGCCGCGCCGGCGACCATCTCCGGCACGGAGCACAACGGGCGCGCGGGCGTGCTCACGTTCGACTTCCCGCTCGGCAACCGGGGCGGGCGGCTGCGCCGGATCACCTGGGACGAGTGGTTCCGGGCCTTCGACGAGCGCAACCTCAACTTCCTCTACCAGGAGGAGCGGAAGGACGGCCGGCAGAGCAACTTCTTCCGGCTGGAGAGTCCCTGCCGCGAGGACGCCTGACGCCACCGGCACGCACGGGGGGGGTGAGCCGTGGCCACGCGACCCCGGGTGCTGCTGTACACCAGCGTGAGCGCGGTGGGCGGCGCCGAGATCGCGCTGGGCAACCTGGTCGCCGGCCTCGGTGATACCTACGACGTCCACGTCGCCGGCATCCACGAGCCCGTGGTGCGGTGGCTCGCTGGGCACTCCCCTGGCGTGCCGCACCACGTCGCAGGTGGCGGGGCGGTGGCGCACGCGCGGATGCTGCGCCGCGTGCGCCCCGACCTCGTGCAGGCGAACCTCGAGGTGCCGTGGGCGTCACCGACCCTGCTGGGCACCGCGCTCGCGGCGGGGCGCCCGCGCGTGGTGGCGGTGCAGCACATGGCCGCGCGCACCGTCGACCTGGCGCTCCTGCTGCGCACGCGGGCCCTCGCGCTGCGGCTGGACGGGAACGTCGCGGTCAGCGCCGACGGGGCCAAGCGGATCGAGGACTTCTACGCGCTGGGGCGCGGCTCGGTGCACGTGATCCACAATGGAGTGCCGGTGCCGGAGGCCGCCGGTGTCTCCACGGCCGCGCCCGACCACGAGCGGGAGCTGGTGATCGGCTGCGTCGGTCGCCTCGACCCGGTCAAGGGGCAGGACGTGCTCATCGCCGCCCTCGCCCGGCTGCCCCGGACACGTCTGCGGATCATCGGGTCCGGAGCCCAGGAGGCCGAGCTGCGGGCACAGGCCGACCGGCTCGGCGTCGGCGACCGCGTGGAGCTGACCGGCTGGTGCGACCGCGTCCCGGAACACCTCCACGACCTGGACATCTACTGCCAGCCCTCACGGTACGAGACCCTGGGGCTGGCCCTCATCGAGGCGATGGGCGCCGGCTTGCCCTGCGTGGCCAGCGCCACCGGCGGCGTACCCGAGCTCCTCGACCACGGCCGCTGCGGGCGCTTGGTGCCGACCGGTGACGCGGCGGCGCTGGCCGAGGCGATCGGGCGCCTGGCGGCCGACCCCGCCGCCCGGACCCGACTCGGCCAGCGGGCACGGGAGCGGACGCTCACCTCGTTCACCGCGGAACGGATGGCGCGGCGCTACGAGTCGCTCTGGGCCGAGACGCTGGCCGGCCCCCGCGCCGGACGCCTGCGCCCACGCCGGCCCAAGCCCTGACCGCGCGCCCGGGGCGATCCACTCAGGACAGAGATCTGAGCTGCCGCGACCGCCGTCGTGGTCCAGACCGCCGCTCCCGCGGCCGCACCCTCCGCGCGCGCAAGAGCCGTCAGGCGCGCACCGGCGCGGCGGCCGGGAGCAGGTGGTAGCCGACCCCGCGCACCGTCTGCAGCTCCGGCGCGCCGTCGAGGTCGCGCAGCTTGCGGCGAAGGCGTTTCACCGTCGAGTGCAGGATCGCGGTGTCGCCCAGGTAGGCCCCGCCCCACACGGCGTGGAACAGCCGCTCGTACGTCCACAGGCCGAGCGGGGCGCTCGCCAGCCGCACCAGCACGTCGCGCTCCAGCCGGGTCAGCGACAACGGCCTGCCGCGCCAGCTCACCTGGTGGCCGTCCGGGTCGACGGCCAGCTCGCCGACGCCGGCCGCGAGCACCTCGGCCGTGGCCGCGCCGAGCATCGCGCGCAGCTCGGCCAGGTTGGCGACCATCAGCACCGTGCCGAGGTCGTCGAGTCGCCGCACCACCCGCTCGCGCACCGTCGTGTCGGCCGACACGCACACGACGAGGGGCACCTCGCTGTGGGTCACCGTTACTCCCCGCTGTCCACGTACTCCGGTGACGCCAGCCAACGCGCTTCGATGGGCGCAGTCAACCTCCCTTTGGGAAGCCTCCCATTCTGGCACCACGGCCTGTTCTCCCACAAAGGGCGCAGGTGCGGGCCGACCGGTCTCCCGCTCAGGTCAGGCGGACGGAGAGCCCTTTGCCGCCGAACTCCTTGCACACGAACGCCGGCTCCGCGGGCGCGCTCAGCACGTCGTCGTACCGGTAGCCGATCTCGGCGAACTCGCGGATCGCGCCCTCCCCGACCCGCTCGGTGACGAGCCAGCGGGCGAACGCGCCCCGGGCGATCTTCGCGTGCACGACCACGAACTTCGGCTCGCCGGAGGCCGGGTCGGCGGTCAGGAACCGCGGCGTGACGACCCGGCCGGCGTCGACGTGCGGGAGCACCGTCTTGCTGTACTCGTTGGCGGCCAGGTTGACGATCGACCCCGAGGCGGGCAACTGCTCGGCGATCGAGGTGCCCCAGAACCGGTACAGGTTGGCGTAGCCGCCGGGCGGGAGCCGGTAGCCCATCTCCAGCCGGTACGGGCTGATGCCGTCGAAGGGGCGCAGGATGCCGTACAGCCCGGAGAGGATGCGCAGGTGCCGGCCGGCGTACGTGCGGTCGGCGGCGGTGAACGAGTCGACCTGGAGGCCGCTGTAGATGTCGCCGACGAAGGTCGCGGCGGCGGGCGCCTGGTCGGCGGGGTCGGCGCTCCACGCGGCGTGCAGGTCGCGGACCTTCTCGGCCAGGTCGGCGGAGATCTTCATGACCTGGGCGAGCTGGTCGAGCGAGAGGGTCCGCAGATAGGCGACCAGCTCCTCGGCCCGCTCCAGCAGGGCGGGCGTGCCGCTGGGCCGCAGCCCGGACGTGGGCGGGCGCATGGTCTTCGAGCTGTGCATCAGGATGATCATCGACTTGCTGGCACCTCCGGATCGTGGCCATTATGCCGCCGCCTGGGGATGTGCCGCGAAGACACGTCGGAAGCGCGCCGCTGCTCCCGCGGCCTCGCCCTCCGCGTCCCCACGATCCCGGCCCAGCCCAACGCGGACGGGCCTTGGTCCCGGGCGGCAGGTCGGGTCCGTGTTCAACAGAGCTGTCGAGCTGGGCGCACCAACGCGCCCAATCGCCGGCACACTCCCTCAGCTCCGTGATAGGTCGGGACAGTTCGTTGGACCGGCGGCCCGGTATACCCACCGGGCAGGGCAACCCCTGGATCAAGACGAGTTATGGCTGCTATGACGCCACAGGTCGCCTAGACCCGGCAGCCTCGCCGTGTTCACTGGCGTGTGGGGCGCTGGCTCGCCGCGCCGCCGCCGGGCCTGGTCGCTTCGCAAAAAGGGGGGCTATGTCAGGGACATAGACCCTTGCGGCCGGTTTGAAAGGGCTATGTCCCCGACAACGCCCACACACCCCGCTGGATCCGGCGGGGCTGGCCCACCGGACCCAGCATCCACACCACCAGCCCCAGCATCCGGCGACCATCCCGGGGGCTGGGCGCACCGGCGCGCCCAGCTCGACAGCTTCTCCCACAGACGACACGTGGTCCGAACGCGGCCCAGCCACGCGACCACCTCGACCCCGAAAGGTCTCTAGCGGTAGTTTGTTGACTTAGGTCCGATTTGAGTTGTAGC
>NZ_JBHLUH010000025.1:0-45576 GCF_042433955.1 Phytohabitans kaempferiae
CGACGGCATGCAAGCCCTCGCCGACGGCAAAATCAACTTCATCGTCGAATGCAGCCCCCTGCTCGGCCCACAACTGATGGAACTCGTCGAGAAGGTCCACGCCGGCGAAACCGTCGAACCCCGCGTCGTCACCGAAGAAACCACCTTCACCCAGGAACAGGCCAAGGCCGTCCTCCCCGAACGCCAGTACTGAGCCATTGCCGGGGCCGCCCTTCCGCCACACGGAGGAATGGCGGCCCTGATCAGGCGTCCGCCGCGCGGAGGGGCCGCCACGCGAACGCCGTGATACCGACCATCGCCCCCGCCGCCACCCAGAACGGCGCCATGACACCGGCCGTACTCGCCAAGAGCCGAGCAGCGAGCCCACCGCGGCGCCGATGTCGAGCAGCGAGTAGATCGCCAGCTCCCGCGCCCGCGCCGAGAAGCGCTCCCGACCCGCCCCTACGCAGGATACGGAAAGCCCTCGCCGGGACGGCGCCCTGAAAAGCGCGGGATCACCGGCGGAAGTCCCGCGGAAACGAAAAGGCCCCGCCGAAGCGGGGCCTTTCACACCGCGGGGATCACTCGCCGAAGTCTTCGCCGCCGAAGTCGTCGTCGCCGCCCTCGAAGGCGTCGCCCATCATCCCGCCGAGCACCATGCCGCCGAGCAGACCCGCGCCGGCACCGGCGACCACCGCGCCCGCGCCCAGGCCGCGACCGTGGCCGCTGTGGTGACCGTGGTGACCGTGACCACCGTGGAACCCGTGCGCGGCGCGGAGGCTGGAGTAGCGGTCGCTGGCGGAGCGGACCCAACCGTCCACCACGGCCCGCCAGTCGGTCTGGTCGACCGTGGCGTGCTCGACCCGGAAGCGACCGTACGAGTCCTGGCCGCTGCTGAGGAAGCCGCCCCGCTTGTCGAACTCCAGGATCACCTCGACGCCGTGCGGGTCGGCGACGAAGGTGAGCTCGACCTCGTTGATCCCGCCCGCGTACTGCGGCGGCGGGAAGAACTCGATCTCCTGGTAGAACGGCAGCTGCTGGTTGACGCCGTAGATGCGACCGCGCTCGAGGTCGGCGCCCTTGAAGCGGAAGCCGAGCTGGTGGAAGGCGTCGAGGATGCGCTCCTGCGCGGGCAGCGGATGCACCTGCACCGGGTCGAGGTCGCCCTTGTCGACCGCCTTGGCCACGGCGAGCTCGGTGCGCAGGCCCATCGTCATGCCGCGCAGGCGCTGGCCGTAGACGTCGGTGACCGGCGCCTCCCACGGCACGGGGAAGCTGAACGGGATGTCCCTGCGCTCACCCTTGCCGAGCGGAAACGCGCCCGCCACCGCGATCCGGTGAAACTCCACCGCGGAGTCGTAGTTGGCGTCGCCGCTCTCCACCTCGACGCGCGTGACCAGGCCGAGCGAGACCTGGTCGATCTTGACGTCGTGGTCGCCGCCGATGATGTGGATCTGACCGTCGAGCGTCAGGCCGGGCCGAGTGTTGGAGTTTGCCAGGACGGTGTCGACGGACGGCCCGCCGACGCCGAAAGCTCCCAGCAACTTCTTGAATACCATCGATGCTCCTATCGCATCCGCCGGCCCTGCGGCACGGCATCCGTCTCGTCGTCGAACTCGCCGATGACCTCTTCGAGCAGGTCTTCCAGGGCGACGAAGCCGACCGTGTCCGTGCCCTCGCTGACGAGCGCGAGCTGGGCGCGCTCGGCGCGCATCGCCGCGACCGCCTCGGTGACCGTGGCCGTGGCCGGCAGCACGAACGGCTCCGTCATGAACTCGGCCGCGGTGGCCGGCCGCCCGAAGGTGGTCGCCCTTACAGCGTCCCGCACATGGACCAGACCCACCAGTGTCCACCCCGGACGGAGCCGGATCGCGCTCGCTTCGCCGCCGGGCGTCCCGTCGCTGGGGGCGACGACAGCCAGCCTGGAACGCCCACAGGATCGGGAAATCTCCTCGATCTGCTCGGCGGTCTCGTCGAGCGGGATGGTGACCAGGTGGTCGAGCGGCTGCATCACCGTGGCCACGCTGGTGCGCTGGAGCTGGAGCATGCTGGTCAGCAACTGCTCCTGGTCGGCCGCGAGCGTGCCGTGCTCGCGCGACTGTTCGAGCAGGATGCGCAGCTCCTCCGGGCCGTGCACCTGGGCGAGCTGATCCTGTGGCTCCACTTTGACCAGACGGAGCACGCCGTTGGCCAGCCCGTTGAAAAGCATCAGCGCCGGGCGGGTCAGCCGCGCGAACGCCCGGAACGGCAGCGCCAGCAGCAGCGCCGAGCGCTCCGGGTCGGTGATCGCCCACGACTTGGGGGCCATCTCGCCGACCACCAGGTGCAGGAAGCCGACCACCAGCAGCGCGACCAGGAACCCGATCACGTGGCTGGCGGTGTCGGGCAGCCCGATCGCGTGCAGGGCCGGGCTGAGTAGGTGCTCGATCGCCGGCTCGGCGAGCGCGCCCAGGCCGAGCGTGCAGAGCGTGATGCCGAGCTGCGCGCCGGCGAGCATGACGGACAGCTCGCGACTGCCGTCGAGGGCCGCCTTCGCCGCGCGGCTGCCGTCGGCGGCCGCCTGCTCCAGCCGGTATCGCTTGCTGCCCACCAGCGCGAACTCGGCAGCCACGAAGAAGGCGTTGAGCGCCAGCAGGATCAGCGAGAGCACCAGTGCCCAGCCGGTGCTCATGGCCGCCCCCGCACCGCACGGCCGCGTGCGGTGGAGGAGGCGGTGGCGCTCACGGGCGCACCTCCAGCCGCACCGACTCGGGCACGTGGCGGTCGACCGACTCGACCGACAGCACCGCCGCGCCGCCGTCTACCGCGAACTCCACCCGGTCGCCCACCTCGGGGACCCGCCCCAGCTCGCGCATCACGAGGCCGGAGAGCGTGTCGTACTCCGGCGCCTCGGGCAGCTCGACGCCGGTCGCGTCGGCCACCTCGTCGATGCGCCAGCGCCCTGGTACGAGCCACGAACCGTCCGGCTGGCGGTGCGGGGCGGGCTCCGGATGGTCGTCTTCGTCGCGGATGGGGCCGACCAGCTCCTCCGCGATGTCCTCCAGCGTGATCACGCCGGCGAAGCCGCCGTACTCGTCGACCACGCACGCCATCTGGCGGTGCCCGGCCCGCAGCCGGTCGAGCACCGCCGGCAGCGGGAGCGTCCCGGGCACCATCAACGGGGGTACGGCCACCGCGCGGACCGGCGTCGTCATCCGATCCGCCGGCGGCACCTCCATCACGTCGGCGATGCTCACCACGCCGGCGACGTCGTCTACGCCCTCGCCGCCCTGCACCGGGAAGCGCGAGTGTCCGGTCTCCAGCAGGTCGACGACCCGGCGCACCGGCTCGTCGGCCCGCACGGTGTGCACGTCGACCCGGGGGACCATCACCTCGTCCGCGGTGAGCCGGCGAAAGTCGAGCCCCCGGTCGAGCAGCATGGACATCTGGGCGTCGAGGTGCCCCTCCGCCCGCGACTCGGCGATGATCTGCTCGAGGTCCTCCGCGGTGGCGCCGGAGGGCAGCTCCTCGATCGGCTCCACGCCGACCCGGCGGAGCAGCCGGGCCGCCGCCAGGTCGAAGAGGCGGATCACCGGCCCGAACACCGTCAGGTACATCAGTGTGGACCGGCTCAACGCCCGCGCCAACTGCTCCGGGCGGGCGATGGCCAGGTTTTTCGGCGCCAGCTCGCCGAGCACCATCTGGATGCCGGTCGACAGGAGCAGCACCAGGATCACCGAGACGGGCAGGCTCACCGCGCGCGAGACGCCCGCCATGCCGAGCAGCTCGGCGAGCCCTTCACCGACGAAGGGCTCGGCGACGTACCCGACGAGCAGCACGGTCACCGTGATGCCGAGCTGCGCGCCGGAGAGCATGAACGAAAGCCGCCCGGTTACCACCAACGCCCGCGCGGCGGCCTGGTCGCCCTCGTCGGCGAGGCGGCGGAGCTTGCCCCGGTCGACGGCGACGTAGCCGAACTCCTGCGCGACGAAGTATCCGGTCAGCGCGGTGAGCGCCAGGATGAGAAGCAGACCGATCGCGATCAGCATCGCCGGCTCTCGGTAGATGTCGTGCGCCGGGTGTCACCCGGCTCGCTACTGCTGCCCTCCTGGGCAGGTGCCACGATCATGGCGGGCATCTTATCTTGACTCTCTGTACGTTCCCTGTGAACCGTACGCCGTCCGGGGAAGATCGCGGCGAATTTCTCCGAACGAAGTACGGCCAGCGGGCCGATCACGGCCAGCACCAGCACATAGCCGGCCACGAAGGGCGCGATCCGGGAGTCCAGCCCCGCCGCCACCGCCAGCGAGCCGAGGATCAGCGAGAACTCCCCTCGGGTGAGCACGGTCAGCCCGATGTTGGCCGCCTCCTGCCGCCCGTACCCGTGCAAGCGCGCGGCCAGGGCCCCGGCGGCGATGTTGAGTACGACGGTGAGCACCACCGCGGCCGCGATCGGCACCAGCACGGGGCCGATGTCGCCGGGGTTGATGGTGAGTCCGAAGGCGAAGAAGAAGATCGCGGCGAAGCCGTCGCGCAGTGGGCGCACCAGCGAACGGACGCGTTCCGCGGCGGTCGAGCTGCCGAGTACCAGACCGATCATGAACGCGCCGATGGCGTCCGACACGCCCAACTCCTCGGCCACGCCCGCGGAGAGCACGGCGAGCCCGACGAAGAAGACGACAAGCAACTCGTCGTTGAAGACACGGAGCAGCCGCCCGGCCATCCGGGCGCCCCACCGGGCCAGCGCGGCGAGCACGATCAGGAACGCGAACGCCTTGCCCAGGTCGGTCGCCACCTCGACCGCCCCGCTCGCGTTGCCCAGCACCGGCTGGAGCATCGCCAGGTAGAGCGCGAGGAAGATGTCCTCGATCACGATCACGCCGAGGATCAGCCGGGACTCGGGGTTGCGCATACGACCGGTCTCGACCAGCAATTTGGTGACGATCGCGGACGACGAGATGCCCACGATGCCGGCGATCACCAGCGCTTCGCGGGTACCCCATCCGAAGGCGAAGCCGAGCGCCAGCCCGCCGCCGATGTTGAGTACGAGGTAGCCGAGCCCGGCCGCGAGCATCCGCCGCCCGCCCGCCACCAGGTCGTCGGTGTGAAATTCCAGGCCGAGGTAGAAGAGCAGGAAGACCAGGCCGAGTGCCGCGATGAGGGCCAGGTCGGTGGGGTCCTCGACGAAGACGATGCCCGGCGTGTGCGGGCCGAACACCACCCCCGCCAGCATGAAGAGGGGAATCGTGGGCAGGCCGATCCTGGCTCCGAGGCGGGCCAGCACGGCCGCCGCCAGAAACGCTCCGCCGAGTGCGACAAGCGCGTCGCCAACGTGCATTTGGGTATGCCTCCGCTCCGCACCGGGCTACCCCCGGCGCGTTGATCTGGATAGGACCGCGGATCAGCGGAGGAGTGGTGGGGCCCGCGAGAAATGTGGTGCCGACGTGACGGCGACCGGCAGAGCCACGTGGGGCTCGGCCGCCGTCGGCCGCTCGGCGTCCGCGAGCCTTGGAAGAGCCTTCCCTGGTACGGGCGACTTGAGGTCAAGCCGCTGGTCACAGCTCGCGACGCACGGGGCGGCCTGCACGAGTGCCGCCACGATCGAGGCGGGCCCCTGGGCCATCGCGCCCACCGGGGCGACCGACGAGGCCGCTCCGTGCACCGAGGTGAGGGCCAGTACGGCGAGGAGGGCAGCGGCAAGCACACGGCCGACCACCGCCGTACCTCGCATAGATGTCTCCCGCCCCTCGCCCGGAGGTAAGTTTACCTGACCGATTCGCTCGTTACGTTGCGTTGATGTCACACCCGCGGGGCAGTATTGGGTCCGTGGTGGACGTGCTGGGACGCTTCGGGCGGGCGACGCGGGAGTGGTTCGGTGCCGCCTTCGCGGCGCCGACCGACGCGCAGGCCGGTGCGTGGCGTGCGGTGGGCGACGGTCACCACGCGCTTGTCGTGGCGCCGACCGGCTCGGGCAAGACGCTCGCGGCGTTCCTGTGGTCGCTCGACCGGCTGGCCCGCGAGCCGCTGCCGGCCGACCCCAAGCGGCGCTGCCGCGTGCTCTACGTGAGCCCGCTCAAGGCGCTCGCGGTCGACGTCGAGCGCAATCTGCGGGCGCCGCTGGCCGGCATCCGGCACGCCGCCGCGCGCCTGGGCGTCCCGCAGCCCGACATCACGGTCGGCATGCGCACTGGTGACACGCCGGCCGACGAGCGGCGGGCCTTCCAGCGCACCCCGCCAGACATCCTGATCACCACGCCCGAGTCACTGTTCCTGCTGCTCACGTCGGCCGCGCGAGAGTCGCTCGCGGGCGTCGAGACGGTGATCGTCGACGAGGTGCACGCGGTCGCGGCCACCAAGCGCGGAGCCCACCTCGCACTCTCGCTGGAGCGGCTCGACGCGATGCTCCCGCGGCCGGCCCAGCGCATCGGCCTCTCCGCCACCGTGCGCCCCATCGAGGAGACGGCGCGCTTCCTCGGCGGCTCCCGCCACGTCGAGGTGGTCCAGCCGCGCACCGCCAAGACCATCGAGGTCAGCGTGCAGGTGCCGGTGGAAGACATGACGCAGCTCGACGAGGTGGGCGAGCCGGAGGAGGGCTCGCGCCGCGCGTCGATCTGGCCGGCGGTCGAGGAGCGGGTCTTCGATCTGATCGGGCAGCACCGGTCCACGATCGTCTTCACCAATTCGCGGCGCTCGGCCGAGCGGCTCTGCGCCCGGCTCAACGAGCTGGCGGCGGAGGCCGTCGCCGGGTCGTCCGACTCCGAAGTGGCCGGCGGCCGGGGGCCGCGGTCGCTGCCCGCGCAGATCATGGCCCAGTCGGGGGCCGCCAGCGGGGCGCCGCCGGTGATCGCCCGGGCCCACCACGGCAGCGTCTCCCGCGAGGAGCGCAAGCACATCGAAGAGTCGCTCAAGGCTGGCCGGCTGCCCGCCGTCGTCGCCACCTCCAGCCTCGAGCTCGGCATCGACATGGGCTCGGTCGACCTGGTCGTGCAGATCGAGGCACCGCCGAGCGTGGCCGCCGGGCTCCAGCGGGTCGGCCGGGCCGGGCACCAGGTGGGCGCGGTCTCCCGGGGCGTGGTCTTCCCCAAGCACCGCGGCGACCTGCTCTCCTGCGCGGTGGTCGCGGAGCGGATGGGCGACGGCGCGATCGAAGAGCTGCGCTACCCGCGCAATCCGCTCGACGTGCTGGCCCAGCAGATCGTCGCGATGGTGGCGCTCGACCAGTGGGCGCTGGCCGACCTCGCCACGCTGGTCCGCCGCGCCGCGCCCTTCGCCGAGCTGCCCGACTCGGCCCTGCACGCGGTGCTCGACATGCTCTCCGGGCGCTACCCGTCGACCGCCTTCGCCGAGCTCCGCCCCCGCCTGGTCTGGGATCGCGCGGCCGACCTGCTCACCGGCCGACCCGGCGCCCAGCGGCTGGCGGTGACCAGCGGCGGCACGATCCCCGACCGCGGGCTCTTCGGCGTCTTCCTGGCCGGTGCCGAGCGCGCCGCCCGGGTGGGCGAGCTCGACGAGGAGATGGTCTACGAGTCGCGCGTCGGCGACGTCTTCCTCCTCGGCTCCACCTCGTGGCGGATCGACGACATCACGCCCGACCGCGTGCTCGTCTCACCCGCGCCCGGCGCCGCGGCGCGGATGCCGTTCTGGAAGGGTGACCAGCCGGGCCGCCCGGTCGAGCTGGGGCGGGCGATCGGCGCCCGGCTGCGCGCGCTCGTGCGGCAGGACGACGAGGCGGCCGCCGCCGCGCTGCGCGAGGGCGGGCTCGACGACTGGGCGGCGGGCAACCTGCTGGCCTACCTGCGCGAGCAGCGCGAGGCGACCCGTTCCCTCCCCGACGACCGCACGATCGTGGTCGAGCGCTTCCGCGACGAGCTGGGCGACTGGCGGCTGGCCGTCCACTGTGTGCTCGGCGCCAAGGTAAACGGCCCGTGGGCGCTCGCCGTGGCTCGCCGCCTCGCCGAGCGCTATGGGGTCGACGCCCAGGTCATGCCCTCCGACGACGGCATCGTGGTGCGGCTGCCCGACACGGCCGACCAGCCTCCCGGCGCGGAGCTGGTGGCGTTCGACCCGGAGGAGATCTCCCAGCTCGTCGAGGAGTCGGTCGGCACCTCCGCGCTCTTCGCGTCCCGCTTCCGAGAGTGCGCCGCCCGCTCGCTCCTGCTCCCCCGCCGCGACCCCCGCCGCCGCCAGCCCCTGTGGCAGCAGCGGCAGAAGGCGGCGCAGCTGCTCGACGTCGCCCGGGAGTACGCGGACTTTCCGGTCACCCTCGAGGCGGCCCGCGAGTGCCTCCAGGACGTGTTCGACGTGCCGGGGCTGGTCGGGCTGATGCGCGACCTGGCGGCCCGCAAGGTGCGGCTGGTCGAGGTCGAGAGCGCAAAGCCGTCGCCGTTCGCCCGGTCGCTGCTATTCGGCTACGTGGGGGCCTTCCTCTACGAGGGAGACGCACCCCTCGCCGAGCGCCGCGCGGCCGCGCTCGCCCTCGACTCCACGCTGCTGGGCGAGCTGCTCGGCCGGGTCGACCTGCGCGAGCTGCTGGAGCCGTCGGTGGTCACCGCGACCGAGCGGCAGCTCCAGTGGCTCACCGACGAGCGCCGCCCCCGCGACGCCGAAGACGTGGCCGAGCTGCTGCGCCTGCTCGGCGATCTCTCCTTCGACGAGCTTGCCCTGCGGGGCGCCTCGCCCGACTGGCCCGCCGAGCTGGAGCGCTCGCGCCGGGCGCTGTTGGTGCGCGTCGCCGGCGAAGATCGCTGGATCGCGGTCGAAGACGCCGGGCGCTACCGCGACGCGCTGGGCGTGGCCCTGCCGGTGGGCGTCGCCCAGGCGTACGTCGAGCCGGTCCCCGACCCGCTCGGCGACCTCGTCGCGCGTTACGCCCACACGCACGGCCCCTTCACCGCGGCGGCCTGCGCGGCCCGCTTCGGCCTCGGCGTCTTCGTGGTCGAGCAGGCGCTGCGCCGGCTGGCCACCACCGGTCGCGTGGTCTCGGGAGAGTTCTCGCCGGTGGGGGTCGCTTCCGCGGCGCCGTCCGGGACGAGCACCTTCGTAGCCGAGTGGTGCGACGCCGAGGTGCTGCGCATGCTGCGGCGCCGCTCGCTGGCCGCGCTGCGCCGCGAGATCGAGCCGGTGCCGCCGCGAGCGCTGGCCACCTTCCTCCCCCGGTGGCAGCACGTCGGCGCCTCCGCGCGCGGCGTCGAGGCCGTGGCCGCCGCCGTCGAGCAGCTCCAGGGCGCCGCCGTGCCCGCCTCGGCCCTGGAGCGCCTGGTGCTGCCCGGCCGGGTCGCCGACTACTCACCGGCCTACCTCGACGAGCTCTGCGCCTCCGGCGAGGTCCTGTGGGCCGGCTCCGGCGCCATCGCGGGCGGCGACGGCTGGGTCACGCTCGCCTACGCCGACCTGGCGCCGCTCCTCCTCCCGCCCCCCGACGAGTCGCTCACGCTCACCCCGCTGCACCAGGCCGTGGTCGACGCGCTGGCCGACGGTCAGGCCCTGTTCTTCCGCGCCCTCTCCGACCGGGTGACCGCCGCTCTCACCGCCGGTCCCCCTCCCGGCCCGCCCGCCTCCGGCTCGGTCGAGGTGACCTGGTCTGGCGCGGCCGGCTCCGGCATCGCGGCGGGCCGGGGCGGTGTGGCCGACGACGAGGCGCTCATCGCCGCGGTGTGGGATCTCGTCTGGGCCGGCTACCTCACCAACGACACGCTCGCTCCCCTCCGCACCCTCCTCGGCGGCGGCGGTGGCGCCCACCGGGCCAAGCCGGCCGCGCCGCGCACCCGATACCGCCGCCCGGGGCGGGTCGCCCTCCCCTCCCGCACCGGCCCGCCCACCGTCGCCGGCCGCTGGTCCCGCCTGCCCGAGCGAGACAACGACCCCACTCACCGAGCCGCCGCACTCGCCGACGCCCTGCTGGAGCGCCACGGGGTGGTCACACGCGGCGCGGTGATGGCCGAGGGCGTGCCGGGCGGCTTCGCCGCGGTCTACCCGGTGCTCGCCGCGCTTGAGGAGCGAGGCGCCGCCCGCCGTGGCTACTTCGTCGAGGGCCTGGGCGCGGCCCAGTTCGCGGTGCCCGGCGCCGTCGACCGCCTGCGCGCCCTGGCCGACGACCACCGCCGCTCACCGAGCGCGCTGGTGCTGGCCGCCACCGATCCCGCCAGCCCCTACGGCGCCGCCCTCCCCTGGCCGGAGCGCGTGGTCGCCCAGGAGGGCACCGGCCACCGCCCGGGCCGCAAGGCGGGCGCGCTGGTGGTCCTGGTCGCCGGCGAGCTGACCCTCTACGTCGAACGCGGCGGCCGCACCCTCCTGTCCTTCGTGGACGACGACGAGGCACTGGCCACCGCCGCCAAGGCCCTCGCCGACGCCGTCCACACCGGAGCGCTGGGCGCCCTCTCCGTAGAACGCGCCGACGGCGAGGGCGTCTTCACCTCCCCGCTGCGCGACGCCCTGACCGCGGCCGGGTTCCGCGCCACGCCCCGGGGCCTGCGGCTGCGCGGCTAGAGATCTTTCGCGGTCGAGGTTCGTGCTGTCCGTTGCGGTTCGCCCCTGGTGTGACAGAGGGGAGCTGCCGCGATGCCCGTCGTGCTCCTGACCGTTGCTCCCGCAGCCTCACCCTCCGCGTCCTCGCGATCGCGACCCGGCCCGACGTGGGCCTCGGCCCGGGCGGAGCTGTCGAGTTGGGCGCGTCAACGCGCCAACTCGCGCCGTATCACCGGCGCGCGTGCGGCACACGGTCTGCCGCCGGCACACTTGCTCAGCCTCGCGATCGGACTGCCCACCGGGCAGGCAGCCTCCGGGTCAAGACGAGTCATGGCTGCTATTCATGGCTGCTATTGGCGCCACAAGCCGTCTTGAGAGCTTCGGAGTCAGGGTCTTGGCCCCGTCCACAATGGTCACCGAAGACCGCCGCATTCTGCCGATTTGTCGGCTCACCGCAAGCCCGAAAGCAGGCACGACGTCCCGGTTGCTCGCCGCCGCGTGTCGCCGCCGGCCCCCGGGGGCGCTACCTGACGGTAGGCATTGAAGCCCCGGAAGCCTGGGCGCCCTCCCGCCAAGATCCCGACAACATCCCTGACTTTGCTGCCTCCCGCTACGGGCGTAACAGCAAGTCCCCCGATTTTGTCGCCACGCGTCGCCACGGACGCTCGATCACGCCCTCCACCCCGACACCGAAAACTCTCTTGATCCGGCCGCATCTGGTTGATCGAGGGCGTGCCCGCGTGCCCCTTTTTGGGGGGCGGGGGTGCTCCCGGTCTTGGAGGTCAAGGTCGTGCGTGGCGAAAAGTTCACCCTCTGGAGCCTGTTGCAAAATTGCTCGATCACAGTGAGTGTCGAGAAGAACATGGTTTGTATCGGTCGCTGGCCGTCGAACGGCGGCCAGCGAGGGTTAGGGCGTGTCTGGTGGATCTTTGCGGGGCTGCGGCGGGCCCAGACGGCGCCCGGCGGCACCGGACGAAAGGCCACATACAACACCGGTATGCGACCTTCCGCCCGGCACCACCGGACCGCCGCCTGGACCTCGCCTCGCACCCACAAGATCCACCAGACACGCCCTAGCGCGATCCTCAGTTCGCGCGAATCTGACGATTTTGCAACAGGCTCTCTGAGGTCAACCGGTCGCCACGGACGGACCGCCTCCCGGCCCGTCAGCCCGGGCAAGGGGCACCGGTGCGCCCAGCTCGACAGCTTCTCCATCACAGGACACCAGATCCGAGGTCAGCCCAGCCGCGCGACCACCTCGACTCTGAAAACTCCATAGCCGCACCGGTCGCGTGCCGCGCGGGCACCCCGCCCGCAGGGCGAGCGAGGTCCGGGCCGATGCCTGCCCACCGGGCGGGATCAGGACGGCTCCACCTCCGCCAGCAGGCGGGCCAAGAGGCGTTCCCCGTCGGGCCATGGTCCGTAACCGCTCGCGGTGTTGAGGTGGCCGACGGCGCCGCCGTCGTAGAAGTCGGCGCCCAGCGCCTCCGCGAAAGCCTGGGCGCGGGCGAACGACATGTGTTCGTCGTCCCGGCTGCCCACCACGACCGTGCGAAACGGCAGGCGTGGCAACGGATCCACGAGATCGGGCACGTCCGGCGGCACGGTCAGCAACGCCGCCACCACCTGGCCGCGCGCGGCCGGCACACCGCCTCCGGCCCCCGCGGCCCAGCGCGCCACCGTCAGGCAGCCCAGGCTGGTGGCGACAAGTACGGCCGGCTCGGGGTCGGCGGCCAGCACGCGGTCGAGCGCCGCCACGCGGTCGTCCAGGTCGATGTCGGGCGTGGTGCGGCGGCGGACCCACACGTACTCGGGATGCGCGTCCGCCCACAGGGTCAGCCAGTGGCCCGGGCCGGCGGGGCTGCGGCCGGGCACCAACAGGACGCGGGTCATGGCAGCTGTGGCGCCACGTCGGAGGCGAAGAGGTCCAGGTGGTCCAGGTCGCTCAGGTCGAGGAACTGCGGGAAGAAGCGGGTCACGCCCAGCTCGGCGTACCGGCCGATCTGGTCGACCACCTCGGACGGCGTGCCGGTCACGCCGCCGGTCAGGCCGATCCGCTCGGCCCGTGCCTTCGCCTCGGCCGGCGTACGTCCACACGCGACGGTCTGCGCCACCGAGAACACGATCGGCACCTCGCGCCCCTGCGCCGCGCACGCCTCGCGCACGCGCTCGAAGATGCGCGCGCTCTCCTCGACCGGCTGGAACGGCACGTTGAACTCGTCGGCGTACCGGGCGGCGAGCGCCGGCGTACGCTTCGGGCCGGCGCCCCCGATGATGATCGGCGGCCCCGGCGTCTGGGCGGGCTTGGGCAGCGCGGGCGAGTCGGTCAGGTCGTAGTGGTCGCCGTGGAAGGTGAAGCGCTCGCCCACCGGCGTACGCCACAGGCCGGTGATCACCTGAAGCTGCTCCTCGAACCGGTCGAAGCGCTCCTTCACCCGCGGAAACGGTATGCCGTAAGCGGTGTGCTCCGCCTCGAACCACCCCGCGCCGAGCCCCAGCTCGATCCGCCCGCCGCTCATCTGGTCGGCCTGCGCCACCGCGACCGCCAGCGTCCCGGGCAGCCGGAAAGTCGCCGACGAGACCAGCGTCCCCAGCCGGATGCGACTGGTCTGCACGGCCAACGCGGCCAGCGTCAGCCACGCGTCGGTGGGACCGGGCAGCCCGTCGCCGCTCATCGTCAGGAAGTGGTCGGAGCGGAAGAAACCGTCGAAGCCACACTCCTCGGCCCGCTGGGCGACCTTGCGCAGGTCGTCATAGGAGGCACCTTCCTGAGGTTCGGTGAAAACGCACAACCGCATGCCGATCACACTAACCGGCGGCCGGGACGGGGACGGACACGAGCAGCGATCCCCCGCTAACGTTCAGGCATGGGCCGCTACGACTGGATCAGCTTCACGACCGACTACGGGCTCTCGGACGGATTCGTCGCCTCGTGCCACGGGGTGATCGCGCGGCTCGCCCCCGGCGTGCGAGTCATCGACGTCACACACGGCGTGGCACCGGGCGACGTGCCGCGGGGGGCCGCGGTGCTCGCGCAGACCGTGCCGCATCTGCCCCCGGCGGTACACGTGGCGGTGGTCGATCCTGGCGTGGGCACGACCCGGCGCGGGATCGCGGCGCGCACGCCCGGCGGCCTGCTCGTCGGTCCTGACAACGGCCTGCTGCCCTGGGCGGCGGATGCGCTCGGCGGCATCGAGGCGCTGGTGGAGTTGGCCAATCCGGAGTGGTTCCTGGCGGACGTCTCGCGCACGTTCCACGGGCGCGACATCTTCGCGCCGGTGGCCGCCCGCCTCGCGCTCGGCGCGGATCTCGGCGACGCCGGCCCGGCCGCCGACCCGGCCACGCTGGTCCGCCTGCCGGAGCCGGTCGTCGCGGTCGGCGAGGGGTGGCTGGAGGCGGAGGTGCTGACCATCGACCGCTTCGGCAACGTGCAGCTCGCCGCAGGTGGCGACGCGCTCGACGGGCTCGGCGCCAGCCTGCGGGTCGGCGGGGTGCGCGCGGTGCGGGGCACGACCTTCGCGGAGGCGGCGCCGGGCGGGCTGGTGGTCTATGTGGACTCCGCCGGGCGCGCGGCGGTCGCGGTCAACGGCGGGCGGGCCGCCGTCGTGCTCTCGGTGACCCCGGGAGACGTCGTCCGCCTCGTGGCCGCCTGAGCGAGCCCCGCGCGACAAGACCCGCGCTAGCCTCACGGCTCGCGCTCGTATCCACGCCGCCATCGTAGGGAGGAGCCTCTGGCGCGGTCCCCTCCATTTCCGGGCGGCGTCCGGCACGCGACAAGGCCCGGTGCGGGAGGATGGGACGCGTGCCCGAGGGTGACACCGTCTGGAACACGGCCCGAGCGCTGCACCGCGCCCTGGCCGGCGGGCGGCTCACCGCGACCGACTTCCGCGTGCCCCGGCTCGCCGCCGCCGACCTGGCCGGCTGGACCGTGCTGGAGTCGGCCAGCCGCGGCAAGCACCTGCTGCTGCGGGTCCGCGACGCGGAGGGCGAGCGGCACCTGACGCTCCACTCCCACCTGCGGATGGAGGGCGCCTGGCGGGTCTACGCGCCGGGCGAGCGCTGGGCCGCCCGCCCGGCTCACCTGATCCGGGCGGTGCTGCGCACGGCCGACGCGGTGGCGGTCGGCTACCACCTGCACGATCTCGCGCTGGTGCCGACCGCGGAGGAGAAGAGCCTGGTCGGGCACCTCGGGCCAGACCTGCTCGGCTCCGACTGGGATCCGGCCGAGGCGGTGCGCCGGCTCGCCGCCCAGCCCGACACCGCGATCGCCGAGGCGCTGCTCGACCAGCGCAACCTCGCCGGCATCGGCAACCTCTACAAGTGCGAGGTGCTCTTCCTCCGCGGCGTCGACCCGTGGAAGCCGGTGCGCGACGTGCCCGACCTGCCGGGCATGGTCACGCTCGCGCAGAAGCTGCTGGCCGCCAACCGCGGCCGGTGGGCCCAGAGCACCACCGGCTCACTGCGCAAGACCGAGACCACCTACGTGTACGGCCGCCGCGCCCAGCCCTGCCGCCGCTGCGGCACGCCCGTCCGCAAGGTCGAGCAGGCGGAGCGGTCCACCTACTGGTGCCCGGTCTGTCAGTCCTGATCCCGCCCGACCCGGGCGACCAGCGCCGCCGCCCGCGACAGGTCCCGCGGCAGGGGGACGATCCGGGCGCCGTGCAGGGCCTCGCGGATGACCGGACCCGCGTCGTCCCGGACCAGGGCGACCACCCGCTCAGGTGACATCCGGGCCATCGGCGCCTCGGCGGCGAAGACCGAGGGGGTACGCGCCCCCGCCTCCAGCAGCAGCGTCACCGCCTCCCACTCGCTGCTGGCCGCGCGTGCCTCGACGACCAGCAGGGCCAGCCCTTCGGGGAGCGCGTCCCGGTACAGCTCGGCGAAGCGCGCCCGCAGGTGCTCGGCGGTCGGGAGGTCGGCGCAGAGCAGGACCCGTACCGGCGCCAGCACCACCGCCGCCCACGCCTGTACCAGCGCGCACACCACCTGCGGCGGCGGCCCGGCCGACCCCATCCGCTCGTGCAGCAGGAGCACGTCGTCCAGGGCCGCCCGGATGCCGATGCCGGCCTCGGCCCGCTCCCGCCCCAGCCGTGCGTACGCCGGACCGCCCGCCCGCCCGTCCACCAGCGCCCGCGCCACCGCGTCCACGCCCGGGACCCACCAGTCCTCCGGCGCCCAGCCGCGCTCGACCGCGCCGGCCCGCCAGGCGTCCCGCAGCGCCTCGGCGTCGGTGCGGTACCGGTAGATCGTCCGGGCCCGCCGCTCGGCCGCCTTCGCCGACAGCCACCGGTCGCCATCCATCGCCATGACCCGCTCCCACATTCGGTGCGAAACCCTGGCCATCTGGGTTTCCTCACCACCACGACAGGGCGACCCCGGGGTTATGACTCCGATTTTCGGGGGAGGATTTATCTGGACAACACGGACAAGGGCGTGACAGCGCTCCACGTGCGGCGTTTGTCTCGGTGATTCCCCCGAACCGGTGGTCTTTCCGCAACCGCACCACTCCCCAACCGGTGATTCCCCCCAACCGTGGCAGGGACGATGACAGACGAATACGCCCTCGGTCCCGGCGCTCCGCCCGCCGAGCTGAGCGACGCCGACCTGATCGCGGCGGTCCGTGCCGGCGACACGGGCGCGTTTGCCCTGCTCTATCGCGGCCACGTGGAGGCCGCGCGCCGGATGACCCGCACGCTGGCACGCGATCCCGCCGACGTGGAGGACCTGGTCGCCGAGGCGTTCGCCAAACTGCTCGCCACGCTGGAGGACGGCGGCGGGCCGGCGTCCGCGTTCCGGCCGTACCTGCTCACGACCATCCGCCGCCTCTTCTACGACCGGACCCGCAAGGCCCGCCGCGAGGCGGTGACCGACGACCCCGAGGCCCACGACCCCGGCGTGCCCTTCGTGGACACGGCGGTGCAGGGCATGGAGTACGCCTTCGTCGCGCGCGCCTTCGCCCGACTGCCCGAGCACTGGCAGACGGTGCTGTGGCACACCGAGGTCGAGGGCGAGACCCCCGCCGAGCTGGCACCGAGGCTGGGGCTGACGCCAAACGGTGTGGCCGCGATGGCGTACCGGGCCCGCGAGCGGCTGCGCCAGCACTACCTCCAGGAGCACATCGCCGCCGACCCGGCCGACGAGTGCCGGTGGGCGCTGGAACGGCTCGGCGCGTACGTGCGGGATGGCCTGTCCCGGCGCGACAACGGCCGGGTGAAGGCGCACCTTGACGACTGCCACCGCTGCCACCTGCTCTTCGTCGAGCTGGCCGAGGTCAACGCGGGCATGGGCGAGGTGCTGGCAGGTGCGCTGCTGGCCAGCTCGGCCGGGGCGTACCTGGGCATCGCCAGCGGGTCCGGCGGGACGGCGCTCGGGCTGCTCGGGCGGCTGGCCCGGCGCAGGTCGGTGCAGGCGGCGGCCGGTGGTGCGACGGTGGCCGCCGCCGCGGCGGCACTCGCGATCGTGCTGACCGGGCAGCCCACGCCGGTCGCCGGGCCGCGCCCCTCGCCCTCGCCCGTGGTGCCGGCACCTCCGCCGGCGGAGCCGCCCTCGCCGGTCGTACCGCCGGCGAGCACACCGCCGCCCCCGCCGCCCACGTTCGCCGCGCCGCCCGCACCGTCCCCGCCGGCCTCCCCCACGCCGGGCGTGGCCACGATGGAGGCGCGGCTGGAGCCGGTCGGCACGCTGGTCCGCGGGCGGCCGGGCGTGCTCGCGCTGACCGTGGTCCACGCTGGACAGCCGGGCGGCTCGGGGGGCGGCTACCCCGAGCGGGCCGTGCCACCGCCGGCCGGCACCGGCCCGCTGACCGCGCAGGTGACCCTCCCTCGTGGAGTGAGCCTGCGCACCGGCCCGGCCGGCGACGGCTGGCAGTGCGCGGCCGCCACCGGCGGTGCCCGGTGTGGACGCTCCTCGCTCGGCGCCGGCGGCACGACCCACGCGTACCTTCCGGTCGACGTCTCCGACTCCGCCGCCGAGGAGACCCCGCGGGTCCGGCTCACCGCGCCCGGCGCCCGCGCGACCGACGCCACCGCACCGGCCGGCGTACGCGCCAGCGGCCTCCCGGCGGTCTTCGCCGGCACCGCACCGGCCACGCTCGCGATCGGCGGCAACTCGCTGCTCTCCTGCGGCGGGATATCGCTGACCTGCCCGGATGCCCGGTCGGGGCAGCGCGCGGCGGACAACGGCGACTACCACATGACCAGGTACGCCCAGCGGAACGCGCCGGCCGGACATCCGTACGGCGCGGCGGTCAGCGGGGCGACCATCCCCGTACGTGGGAAGGTGCTCTGGGCCGGCCTCTACTGGTCCGGCACCGGGCACCGCCCCAACGAACCCGTCGCGCGGCTCCACGCACCCGGCGCGGAGGGGTACGTCCCGGTGCCGGCCACGCGGGTCGACACCGCCTCGGACCCCGACCTCGGGCGCACGTACCAGGCGTCGGCCGAGGTCACCTCGCTGGTCCGGGGCAGCCGAGGCGGCACCTGGTGGGTCGCGGTGGACCGGGACGACCTCGCCGGCGGCTACAACGCGTACGGCGGCTGGGCCCTGCTCCTGGTCGTCGACACGGGTGGTCCACAGCGGACGGTGGCGGTCTTCGACGGTTTCACGCCGGTGGCGCGCGAGGGCTCGTACACCTCTCCGCTCTGGGGCACGCCGGGCGACGCGACGGTCGGGCTGGTGGCGTGGGAGGGCGACCGTACGCTCACCGGCGAGCGGCTCACGCTCGGCGGCACGGTCATCGGCGGCGACAACGTGGCGCAGAGCCGCTCGGACGGCACGCCGGAGGGCTGGCACACGCTCGGTACGGACGCCCGCGTACTGCCTGCCCGCCTCCGCTCCGCCAGCACGCTCACGGTGTCGTCGACGACCGACGCGTGGCTGCTCGGCCCGGTCGCACTTGTCTCACCGGCCCGCTCGTGACACCGCCCGGGGCCGCTACGACGTGAAGGAGTACGGGCCGAACCGCCCCCACATCGGCCGCTATGGCGTGCCGGGCAGCCGGGTCAGCCGGGGCCGCGCGAAGTCGCGGTTGTCGACCACGATCTGGGCCCGCTGGTCCGGCCGCACCTCGTCGACGTAGCGCCGCTCGCCGGGGATGTACTTGGCGCGGTAGCGCGCCTCGGTGTGCGCCGCCGATCCCATCCACGCCTGATCGCGCGCCACGCCTCGGCGCAGCACCACGTCGAAGCCGACGTCGAGCCAGATCCGCAGATCCCAGTGCGGGTCGAGCTCGGGCCGCTGGAGGAAGCAGCCGTCGGCGACGAGGATCAGGTCGTCGGTGGCGACCCGCACCGGGCCGTCGATCGGGGTCGTGGCGGGCAGGTCCATCACCGCCGTGCGGTAGCGGCGACTGCCGCCGGGGCCGAGCGGGACCAGCAGCTCGTCGCGGATGGCGGCGTTGTCCCACGAGTCGAGGTAGTAGCTCTCCGGCGAGGCGGGCGGGTATGCCGTGCGCAGCGCGACCGCCTTCTTGAAGTAGTCGATCCCGGCCCGCTCCACCGGCCGTGCCGTGCGCTCGCGCAGCACCTCGGCCAGTTCGTCGCCCATCGTGCTCTTGCCCGCCGCCGAGCAGCCGTCGAGCGCCACGCGCACCGGATGGGGGCGGGACACCGCGAGCACATGGCCGGCCAGCTCGACGAGCATGTCGTGCCGCGCGGGGGAGCGCGTGGGCACCGCGCCGGCCTCGGACACGCCAGCGCTAGGCGGTCTGGGAGCCGGGCGCGCGCATCGGGTCGCGCAGGCGCACCGGCTCGGTGAACTCGCGCAGCTCGGCCAGCCCTTCGGCGACACCGCGCAGCATGTCGCTCGCCTCGGTGAGCCGGGCGACGGCGGGGTGCTCGGTCGCCGAGCGGCCGTCTTCGGCGACGTAGCTCGCCGCCGCGGCGACCAGCCGCTCGTAGGCGACCACGCCGCCCTCCAACTGCTCGACCAGCGTGGCGCGAGCCTCCTCCAGCGCCGGCCTCGTGTCCGGCGGGGCGAAGCGCAACGCCTTCTCCACGCTCGCGACCCGGTGGGCCAGGTCGCGCAGGGAACGCTCGGCCACCGCCGCCTCCAGCACCGCCGGCTCACCAGGGCCGCTGAGCCGGCCGGCGAGCCCGGACAGCGTCATCGAGGCGCGGTCGAGGCGGCTCCAGGGGCCGGCCGCCGCCGAGCCGCGCAGGGCGAAGCGGGCCTGCTGGCGGCGCACCTCGTCGAGGGCGGTGCGCCCGACGGGCAGCCGCTCGACGGCGGCGATCAGCTTGGCGCGGGCCTGGTCGCCCGCGAGCGCGGGGTCGGGCGGCGGGGGCGCGGGCTGCGCCGCCAGCGCCCGGTAGTCGACCCAGCGCCACGCGGCCAACGCGATCGACCCGCCCGCCGCCGCGGCCCAGCCCGCGTCGGGAAGGCCGAGCCCGGCGTATGGCGTGAGCACCGCAGCGGCTCCCCCCAGGCCCGCGGCGAGGACGCTCCATCGGCGCGCGGAACGGCGTAACCGACGCAGCCGCCGGAAGTAGCGGGCCCGGGGATCTGCTGCCACTGGGAACTCCCGCTAGCCGGCCGCGCTGGCGTCGCCGGTGGTCTTTTCCTTGTTTGCCAGGCTGGCGCGGATCTGGTCGAGACGGGCCACACCGGCCGCGTCGGCGGCGCTGGCCGGCTCGACGGCGGGCGTCGCCGGCTGGGCCGCGAGCTTCTCGCCCGCCATGCTGGCCCGGATCTGCTCCAGCCGGGAGGAGCCGGCGAGGTCCAACGTGGACTTCTGGACCTCGAGCATGCGCCCCTCGACCGAGTTGCCGGCGAGCTCGGCGCGCCCCATCGCGTTGGCGTAGCGGCGCTCGATCTTTTCCCGGACCTCGTCGAGCGAAGGCGTGTTGCCCGGCGCGGCCAGCGCGGACATCGACTCCAGCGAGCGGGCCACGCTCTCCTGCATCTTGGCCTGCTCGAGCTGGGAGAGCAGCTTGGTGCGCTCGGCCAGCTTCTGCTGGAGGACCATCGCGTTGTTTTCCACCGCCTGGCGGGCCTGGCCCGCGGCGGCGAGCGCCTGGTCGTGCAGCGTCTTGAGGTCTTCCATCGACTGCTCGGCGGAGACCAGCTGCGTGGCGAGCGTCTGGGCGGTCTGCTCGTACTTGACCGCCTCGGCCTCGTCACCGCCGGCCCGCGACTTGTCGGCGAGCACCAGCGCCTGGCGGGCCATCGACTGGAGCTTTTCCACCTCGGACATCTGGCGGGAAAGCTTCATCTCCAGCTGGCGCTGGTTGCCGATCACGGCGGCCGCCTGCTGGACGAGCGCCTGGTGCTGGCGCTGCGCATCCTCGATGGCCTGCTGGATCTGCACCTTGGGATCGGCGTACTCGTCGATCTTGGCGCCGAACAGCGCCAAGAAGTAGCGCCAGCCCTTGACGAACGGATTCGCCATCTTTGCGGTATCCCCTCAGTGTCAGCACTCCGGTCAGGCCGCCACCGTGCGGGCAGCACACGCCCCCACGGTCCGGCAGAGCTCCATACTCCCAGCCCGGCGCCAACCCGTCATGCGACCTCAGGGGGATATCCGGGTATGTGCTTTCCGCGCCTGGGTGGATGCCGCCCCGCGGAATCAACCCTACGCGGGTCAGGCGACGCAGACTACATCGCGGTCGCGCGGGGCGGGACGCACGGTGCGCGTGGTGCGCAGGACGGCGGTGAGCGGCGTGTCCTGGCGGATCGAGACCGACACCGCGCCATCGGTGATCTTGCCACCGGCGACCTTGCCCGGCCTGGCCATGCGGTGCACAGTGGCCTCGGCCTGGCTCGCGGCCTCCTCCGGCGCGCCCGCCTTGACCGGCACCGGGGCCGGATTGGGCGCGGGAGCCCCGGCCGGCGCGGCCGCCGGCGGAGTGTCGTGGCCGTCGCGACCGCCCTGGGCCGGCACGAGCACGTGGTCCATCTGCTCGGCCAGCGCCATCTCGTCGCTCACCTCGCGCAACAGCTCGGAGAGGTGGGCGCCGAGCGCCTCGCAGATCGACGCGAGCAGCTCGCTGGAAGCCTCCTTCTGACCCCGCTCGATCTCCGAGAGGTAGCCGAGGCTCACATTGGCGGCGGTGGAGACTTCGCGCAGGGTGCGGTGCTGCCCCTGCCGGCGTGCACGAAGGGCGTCACCGATCACACGGCGTAGCAGGATCATCGCACCTCCCCTGGAAACGCTGCCCCAACGTTACCTGCTTCCAGGCCCCGCGACAGCTTCCCACTCGTGGGACGTTTGCCGGCCGGGCCTGTCCCGGACCAACAGGAGAACCCGACAAAAGATTCCTTACAGGTGCTCCGCCAGCAGCCGGAGCGCCTGGGTCACGCTCTCCGCGCGGATCACCTGGCGTCCCCCATCCAGCCGGAGTTCGCGCACGGCTGAACCGGTGGGGCCGGCGACCGCCACGTACACGAGGCCGACCGGCTTGCCGCCCTGCGGCTCGGGGCCGGCTACGCCCGTAGTGGAGAGCCCCCAGTCGGCACCGCAGCCGGCCCGCCCGCCCTCCGCCAGCGCGAGCGCGACGTCCGGGTCGACCGGGCCACGCTCGTCGAGCAGTGCCGGGGTGACACCGGCGAGCGACGCCTTCAGGTCGGTGGCGTACACCACGAGGCCGCCGCGGAAGACCGCGCTCGCCCCGGCCACCTCGACGATCGTGGCGGCGACCAGCCCGCCGGTCAGCGACTCGACGGTGGCGAGCGTCTCCTTCCGCTCGACGAGGGTGTGCACCACCCCGCCCGCCACGGAGGGGACCCCGCCCGGCGACAGTGGATCAACCACGGGCCGCCGCGCGCATCCGGAGCGCCCGGAGCGCGTAGTCGAGGCCGGTGGCGACGGTCACCGCGACCGCGGCCGCCATGATCCAGGGGCCGATGTCGGCGAGCGGATCGGGAAGTGGCCACAGGTACCAGCCGATGGCCAGGATCTGGAGCGTCGTCTTGATCTTGCCGCCCCGGCTGGCCGCGATCACGCCGTACCTGATCACCCAGAACCGCAGGAGCGTCACGCCCACCTCGCGCACCAGGATCACCACCGTCACCCACCAGGGCAGCCGGTCGTACCAGGACAGGAGCAGGAGGGCGGCGCCGGTGAGCGCCTTGTCGGCGATCGGGTCGGCGACCTTGCCGAACGCGGTGACCAGCCCGTAGCGCCGGGCGATCCAGCCGTCGACGAAGTCGGTGAACGAGGCGATCCCGAACGTGAGGCACGCGGCGATCCGCCAGTCGCTCCCGGTCATGCCGGAGGCCACGACCATCAGCGCGAACGCCGGCACCATGACCAGCCGGAGCGCGGTGATCACATTGGCCGCGTTGACGAGGGGCACCGACGGGGGCATCGGCGCCGCCGCCTGTACCGCGGGGTCTGTCATGGTGACACCCGCGCCGCCGCGGAGATCATCTCGTTGGGCACGGCCACGAGGTCGACGCCCTCGGTCGCGGTGACGGTGGCCCGGACCAGGTCGCCGGGGCAGAGCGCGGCCAGGTCGACCCCGGCCTCACCGGCGACCAGCGTGACCGACCCGTCGACCTCGGGCGCCTGGTGTGCCGCCCGCCCCTCGACCACGCCGTCGTCGACCGTGTCGACCAGCACCTCGACCTCAGCACCGAGCCGGTCGGCGGCGCGCTGGGCGCACAGCTCCTCGGTGAGCGCGAGCAGCTTGTCGTAGCGCCGCTTGATGGTCGCCCGGCTGACCTTGCCGGTCATCGTGGCGGCCTCGGTGCCGTCTTCGTCGCTGTAGTCGAAAACCCCGATCGCGTCGAGCCGGGCGTCGGTGAGGAAGCGCACCAGCTCGTCTACATCGGACCTGGTCTCGCCGGGGAAGCCGACGATGAAGTTGCTCCGCGCGCCCGCCTCCGGCGCCAGTGCCCGCACCGACTCCAGCAGCTCCAGGAAGCGCTCGGTCGAGCCGAACCGCCGCATCCGCCGCAGCACCGGCTCGCTGGAGTGCTGGAACGAGAGGTCGAAGTAGGCGGCGACGCCCGGTGTGGTGGCGATCACCTCGACCAGCCCGGGACGGGTCTCGGCCGGCTGGAGATAGCTGGCCCGCACGCGCACGATCCCGTCGACCGCGGCGAGCTGCGGCAGCAGCTTCTCCAGCAGGCGGGGGTCGCCCAGATCCTTGCCGTACGACGTGGAGTTTTCACTCACCAGCACCAGCTCGCGCACACCGGTCTTGGCCAGCCACTCGGCCTCGGCGAGCAGGTCGTCCGGCGTACGCGAGACGAAGGCGCCGCGGAACGCGGGGATCGCGCAGAACGCGCAGCGTCGGTCGCAACCGCTGGCCAGCTTGAGCGAGGCGACCGGGCCTTCCTGGAGGCGGCGCCGGCGCAGGTGCTTGGGCAGGTGGCCCGGGACGACGACGTCGCTCTCGCGCCGGGCGACCGGAGTGAGCGGCAGCAGCTCGCGGCGGTCACGCGGCGTGTGCGCGGACAGCCGCTCGCCGGCGACCACCGCGTCGAGCCGGGCGGCGATCTCCGGGTAGTCGTCGAAGCCGAGCACCGCGTGCGCCTCGGGCAGGCTGTCGGCCAGCTCACGGCCGTATCGCTCGGCCATGCACCCCGCCGCGACCACCTTGGCACCGGTGTCGGAGGCGGCCATCAGCGTCTGGATCGAGTCCTGCTTGGCCTTGTCGACGAAGCCGCACGTGTTGACCAGCACCACGTCGGCCCGCTCACCGTCGGTGGTGACCTCCCAGCCCTCGGCGTGCAACCGGCCGGCCAGCTCCTCCGAGTCGACCTCGTTACGGGCACAGCCCAACGTCAGCAGCGCGACACGACGGGATCCGGCGGAAGAGGGAGACACCACCCGAGGGTACCGGTCCGCGGGGCGGAGGCACCTGAGGCGTCCGTACCGGAAGTGCGAGACGATACCGCCCATGCGAGATCAGGACCTGGACGAGCGCATCAGCAACTGGGCCGGCAACGTGACCTTCACCGCGGGGCGCCTGCACCGCCCCTCGACCGTCGCCGAACTCCGGTCGCTCGTCGCGGGCGCGCGGCGGATCCACGCGCTCGGCACCGGCCACTCGTTCAGCCGGGTCGCCGACTCCCCCGGCGACCTGGTCACCGTCGCCGGCCTGCCGCCCGTGATGGACATCGACACCACCACCAGCACGGTCACCGTCTCGGCGGGGCTGCGCTACGGGGAGCTGGCGCAGTACCTGCACGACCAGGGGTACGCGCTGCACAACCTCGGCTCGCTGCCGCACCTCTCGGTGGCCGGCGCGTGCGCGACCGGCACGCACGGCTCGGGCGTGCGCAACGGCGGGCTGGCGACCGCGGTGACCTCGCTGGAGCTGGTGACCGCCGGCGGCGAGCTGGTCACGCTGGCGCGGGGCGAAGAGCGCTTCGACGCGGCGGTGGTGGGGCTGGGCGCGTTCGGCGTCGCGACCCGGCTCACGCTCGAACTCCAGCCCACCTTCGAGGTCGAGCAGTACGTGTACGACGCGCTCCCGTTCGACACGCTCCGCGACCACTTCACCGAGGTGATGGCGGTGGCGTACAGCGTCAGCGCGTTCACCGACTGGACCGGCCCGACCGTGCGCAGCGTCTGGGTCAAGCGCCGGACCGACGAGCCGCTGCCGCCGCCGACCGAGTGGCTTGGCGCGGTACGGGCGGACGGGCCGCGCCACCCCATACCCGGGATGCCGGTGGAGAACTGCACCGAGCAGCTCGGGGTCCCCGGGCCGTGGCACGCGCGGCTGCCGCACTTCCGGCTGGAGTTCACGCCGAGCAGTGGCGAGGAGTTGCAGTCGGAGTACTTCGTGGCGCGCGAGGACGCGGCCGCCGCGCTGGAGGCGCTCGACACGGTGCGTGACCGGATCGCCCCGGTACTCCAGATCTGCGAGATCCGCACCATCGCGGCCGACCGGCAGTGGCTCAGCCCGGCGTACGGGCGGGACAGCGTCGCCGTCCACTTCACCTGGGTCAAGGACGCCGCGGCGGTGACGCCGGTGCTCGGGGCGATCGAGGAGCGACTGGCCCCCTTCGGCGCGCGCCCGCACTGGGGCAAGGTCTTCGAGGTGGCGCCGGAGGTGGTCGCCGAGCGGTACCCGCGGTTGCGCGACGCCGCCGCGCTCGCCCGCCGCCACGACCCGGACGGGGTCTTCCGCAACGCGATGCTCGACCGTTATCTGGCGGAGAACGCCGGCGGCTAGCATCCATCGAGTGACGACAATCGATCTAGACAGCCCGCTTGACCCGCCCGCCGGCACCTGGCAGGAAGAGCACCTGAGCCGCTACCTGCGTACCGGCGGGCAGGACGGCCACCTCTGGCACGGCGCGCCCACGCTCCTGCTCACCACCTGTGACCACGGGCTCGGGCGGGCCCGGCGCACCCCGCTGATCTACGGGCGCGACGGCGACCGCTACCTCGTCATCGCCTCGGCGGGCGGCCGCGACGAGCATCCGATCTGGTTTCGGAACCTCTCGGCCGACCCCCAGGTGCGCGTGCAGGTCTTCGAGGAGAGCTTCCCCGGCCGCGCCCGCACCGCGACCGGCGACGAGAAGCCCCGCCTGTGGAAGATCATGACCGCCCTCTGGCCCGACTACGACGGCTACCAGGCAGGCACCGTGCGCGACATCCCATTGGTGATCATCGAACGTATCTGAGCGATCGGATCGGGCCCCCACAATGGCCACTAAGTGTGCGAAGATACGTCGTGTTTACCCAGCGTGACCAAGGGTCCGCGCCGGCTGTGGCCACATCGCGCCTGCTCACGGGCATCGGCGCGAGCGGCCTGGCCGACTCCCGAGAGGCTGGCCACGCCGCCGCGTCGGCCGCCGTCGGCCAGCTCGGCGGCGCTTCCCCCACGCTCGTGATGGTGTACTCCTCCGTCCGCTACCACCTCGCCGACCTGCTCGCCGGCGTCCGCGGCGTGACCGGCGAGGCACCCCTCGTGGGGGCCACGTCGAGCGGTCACTTCCACGACGGCGTGCTGACCCAGCCGGGCGAGGGCGTGGTGGTGCTGGTGCTCGGCCCGGGGCCGTACCGCTTCGGTGTGTCCTCGACGACCGGGCTGCGCGCCGACGCGTTCACCGCCGGACGGGAGATCGCGCGGGCCTCCCGCGACGCCGCCCGCCGCGCCGCCGGGGAGGGCGGGTCGGAGGGGCTGGGCCACGCCGCGATCCTGCTGCTCTCCGACGGGCTCGCCGGCCACCAGCAGACGCTGTTGAGCGGCGTGCACCGGGTCGCCGGTGCCTCGGTGCCGGTGGCCGGCGGCGCGGCGGGCGACGACCGCAGGCTGGAGGAGACGTTCGTCTTCCACGACGGCGAGGTGCTGGCCGACGCCGCGGTGGCGGTGTGGATCGACTCGCCACACCAGCTCGACGTCATGGTGGCGCAGGGCTGGCGGCCGGTGAGCCTGCCGCTGCTGGTCACGCGGGTCGAGGGCACGGTGGTGCACGAGATCGGCGGGCGGCCGGCGCTCGACGTCTTCCGGGAGTACTTCCCCAGCGGCGAGGTGGAGCAGGCACTGCGCTACGCGCCGGTCGACGGCTGGCCGCGCACGCACGCGCTGGGGCTGATCGAGCCGGACGGCACGCAGCTCATCCGCGGCGCCTACCTCGACGACAAGGGGCGGGTCAACACGTTCGCGCCGCTCCCGCCGTACTCCGCGGTGCAGATCATGGCCTGCGAGCCCGACGACCTGCTCGGCGTCGCCGACGGCATCGCGGCCGACGCGGTGGCCGGGCGCGACCCGGGCGTGCTGCTGGTCTACAGCTGCGTCGCCCGCCTCGACATCCTGCGCGACCGGGGCGGCGAGGAGGCCAGCCGCCTCCACGCCGCGGCGTCCGGGGTACCGACGTTCGGCTTCTTCACATACGGCGAGTTCGCCCGCACGAGCAGCGTCGCCGGCTACCACAACGCCACCGTGGCGGCGATCGCCCTGTGAGCGAGCGAGCTGGCGCGGCGGCGTCTGGACCGAGCGGCCCCGCCGACGAAGTCGGGGTTTCGGGGGCGCGAGGGAAGACGTCGCCTACAGCGCCGCGCGAGCGAGCGAACCAGGAGACACAGTGAGCGAGCGAGCTGGCGCGGCGGCGTCTGGACCGAGCGGCCCCGCCGACGAAGTCGGGGTCCGGGGTCCCCGCGTAAACGCGGAGCGCAGCGGAGCGTTTTCGTGGGGTGGTCTTTCGGGGCCGCGAGGGAAGACGTCGCCTTCAGCGCCGCGCGAGCGAGCGCGCGGACCAGGAGACAGTCGGGGTTTCGGGCATGGCGGTAGTGGTTCGGTCTCGGGCGGCGTGGTGTGGGCGCATCGGGGGGCGTTGTGACGGATGAGCAGGTCGTTGCGCTGCGGCGGCGGCTGGACGAGGCGGCGAGCGCCGTCCGGGACGCCTACCGGGACACCACACGCCTGATCCGGCTGCTCGCGGCCGTCGGCCAGCCCTCCTCGCCGGAGGAGCTGACCGACCGGATGCTGCTCGTCCTCTCCGACGTGTTCTCCGCCGACATCACGCTGCTCGCCCACGTGGCGTCACGGCGGATGGTGGTGCGAAACTCCTGCGGCCTGCCCGAGGACGACCCGGCACACCGCGCGGGCTGGGAGCTGCCCCGCGGGTCGGCCGCGCAGTTCGCCGCCGCCGGGATCGCCGCGCTCGACGGCGCTGGCGGCCTCGCCACCAGCATCGGCGACGAGGAGGGGATGCCCGCGCCCCTGGCCGCCCTCGGCACGCGCTCGGCCGTGTGGATACCGCTCGACCTCGACGCCGAGCCGGGCGACGTGCTGCTGCTGTGCCGGCGCAGCGGGGAGGCGTTCAACCAGCTCGACCTCCAGGTGCTCGCCTCGGTGACGCACCGGCTGCGGTTGGCGCTGCACGAGCGCGAGCAGAGCGCCGTCATGGCCCGCCTCGCCCAGTCCGGCCACCGGCTGGCCCGCCACCTCGACCTGGGGCCCCTGCTCGACGAGGCCGCCGCCCTGCTCCGCGAGCTGACCGGCGCCGACGACGCGTGGGTCGTGACGGTCCACGACGGCCGGGCGGTACGCCGCGCGCACAGCGGCACCGACGCCACGCTCGACCCGGCCGACCAGCTCCCGGGGTGGGAGGCGGCCTGGCGCGGCGAGCCGTACGTGCTGGTCGAGGGCGACCGGCGACTGATCGGCGTGCCCGTGATGCGCGACGGCGAGCCGTGCGCCCTGCTGTACGTCGCCCGCGCGCTCCCCCGCCCGCTGACCGGCGACGCGGTCGAGATCCTCGCCGTCTTCGCCAACTACGTCGCCGCCGCGATCAGCAACGCGGAGCTGTACCGGGCGCTGGGGCAGAGCGAGGCGTCGCTGCGGCTCATCACCGACTCGATCAGCGACCTGGTGGCGATGGTGGGCGCCGACGGGCGGTTCGCCTACGCCTCCCCCTCGCACGGGCGCGAGTTGGCCCGCGAGCCCGAGCGGCTGGTGGGGCGGCGGGTCACCGACCTCGTCCACCCCGACGACCGCGAGCGGCTGGAGTCCGCGCTGCGCGGCGCCGCCTCGGGCGACAAGGTGGAGTACCGGCTGCGCACCGGCTCCGGCCACTGGACCTGGGTGGAGAGCGCGCTGCGCCCGGCCCCCTCGCCCGCGGGCACGGTCGTGCTCTCCTCCCGCGTGATCGACGACCGAAAGCGGCTGGAAGACGAGCTGCGCCTGCGCGCCACGCACGACCCGCTCACCGGCCTGGCCAACCGCACGCTGGTCGCGCAGCGGCTCACCGAGGCGCTCGCCGACCACGAGGGCGCGGGCCACGTGGGGCTGCTCTTCTGCGACCTCGACCGGTTCAAGGCGGTCAACGACCGGCTCGGCCACGAGGCCGGCGACGACCTCCTCAAGCAGGTGGCCGCCCGGCTGCGCCACTGCCTGCGCCCGGGCGACCTGCTGGGGCGGTTCGGCGGGGACGAGTTCGTGGTGGTGCTCGACGGCGTGGGCGACCTCTCCGACGTCGCGCAGATCGGGCGGCGCGTGGCCCGCGCGCTCGACGACACGTTCCAGCTGCACGAGGAGCCGGTACGCATCTCGGCGAGCGTCGGCGGCGTGCTCGGCGTGCGACGGCGCACCACGGCCAGCGCGATGCTGCGCGACGCCGACGCCGCGATGTACGCCGCCAAGGACCGCGGGCTCGGCCTGATCGAGGTGTTCGACGACGCCGCCTCGCACCGCTCGCTCGACCGGCTGGGCCTCCGCTCCGACCTGCTCGGCGCGCTGGAGGGCGACCAGTTCGCCGTGCGCTACCAGCCGATCTGCGACCTGGGCAGCCGGCAGGTGGTGGCGTTCGAGGCGCTGCTGCGGTGGACCCATCCGCAGCGCGGCCCGGTGCCGCCCGATGTCTTCATCCCGCTCGCCGAGGAGACCGGCGCGATCGTCCCCATCGGACACTGGGTGCTCGAGCAGTCCTGCCGCGAGCTGGCCCGGTGGAGCGGGCGAACGGGCAAGCGGATCCGGGTCAACGTCAACCTCTCGCCCGTACAGCTCCAGCAGCCACACCTCGCCCGCGAGCTGCTCGACATCGTGCAACGCTCCGGAGTGGACCCCGGCGACGTGTGCCTGGAGGTGACCGAGCACTCGTACCTGCGCGATGACGTCACCGAGAGCGCCGCGGTGCTCCGCTCGGCCGGGCTGCACTTCGCGCTCGACGACTTCGGCACGTCGTACTCCAGCCTCAACTACCTCAAGTGGTTTCCGATCGATCTGCTCAAAGTGGACCGTTCGTTCGTCGGCGGGGTGGCGGTGAGCGACACCGACCGGGGCATCGTGCGGGCCGTACTCGCGATCGCCGACTCCCTGCGGCTCGGTGTGATCGCCGAGGGCGTGGAGACCGAGGAGCAGCGGGCGGTGCTGATGGACCTAGGGTGCGCGTGGGGGCAGGGCAACCTGCTCTCCATCCCGCTCACCCCGGACGACGCCGCCGAGCTGATCGCCGACCGCCACTCGCTCGCCGCCTCGTAGAGCGCCTCTACGTCATCCACTCGTTGACCATAGAACTACTCGGGGCGGAGCTGGGCCAGCGCTTCCTCCAGCTCGTCGGGCTTGACGAGCACGTCGCGGGCCTTGGAGCCCTCGGAGGGGCCGACGATGCCCCGGGTCTCCATCAGGTCCATGAGCCGGCCCGCCTTGGCGAAGCCGACCCGCAGCTTGCGCTGGAGCATCGACGTCGAGCCGAACTGCGACGTGACCACCAGCTCGATCGCCTGCACCAGCAGGTCGAGGTCGTCGCCGATCTCCTCGTCGATCTTCTTCTTCGGGTCTTGCACCGGCGTCAGCACGTCCGGCCGGAACTCCGGCTCGCGCTGGTTCTTGCAGTGCTTGACCATGTCGTTGATCTCGGACTCGCTGACCCACGCGCCCTGGATGCGGATCGGCTTCGAGGCGCCCATGGGCAGGAAGAGCCCGTCGCCTCGGCCGATCAGCTTCTCCGCGCCGGGCTGGTCGAGGATGACCCGCGAGTCGGCCAGCGAGGAGGTGGCGAACGCGAGCCGGGACGGCACGTTGGCCTTGATCAGGCCGGTGACCACGTCGACCGAGGGGCGCTGCGTGGCCAGTACGAGGTGGATGCCGGCGGCCCGGGCCAGCTGCGTGATCCGCACCACCGAGTCTTCGACGTCGCGCGGGGCCACCATCATGAGGTCGGCCAGCTCGTCGACGATGACCAGCAGATACGGGTACGGGCGGATCTCCCGCTCGCTGCCCGGCGGCGGCTTGATCTGCCCGTCTCGCACCTTGCGGTTGTAGTCGTCGATGTGGCGCACGCCCGCCGCGGCCAGGTCGTCGTACCGCATGTCCATCTCGCGGACGACCCAGTCGAGTGAGTCGGCGGCCTTCTTCGGGTTGGTGATGATCGGCGTGACGAGGTGTGGGATCCCCTCGTACGCGCTCATCTCCACTCGCTTCGGGTCGATCAGAACCAGCCGCACCTCGTCGGGCGTGGCCCGGCTCAGGATCGAGACGAGCAGCGAGTTGAGGCAGGACGACTTGCCCGCGCCGGTCGCGCCCGCGATCAGGATGTGCGGCATCTTCGCGAGGTTGGCCACCACGTAGCCGCCCTCGATGTCCTTGCCGAGCGCCACCAGCATCGGATGGTGGTCGCTCGTGGCGGTACGCGAGCGGAGCACGTCGCCGAGCGCCACGTCCTCGCGGTCGGAGTTGGGGATCTCCACGCCCACCGCGCTCTTGCCCGGGATCGGGCTGAGAATCCGCACATCGGGCGACTTGACCGCGTACGCGATGTTGCGCGAAAGCTGCGTGATCCGCTCGACCTTGACGCCGTGGCCCAGCTCCACCTCGTACCGGGTGACCGTGGGCCCCCGGGTGAAGCCGGTGACCGCCGCGTCGACGTCGAACTGCTCGAACACGCCCTGGAGCGCGGCGATCACCTCGTCGTTCGCCTTGCTCCGGCTCTTCGCCGCGGTGCCCTGCTTGAGCAGGTTGGGCGGGGGCAGCTTGTAGTCGCCGGCCATGCCGGTGATGGCCAGCTGCTCGGCCCGGGTCGGTGGCGGCGAGTGCTCGGGCGGCTCGGTGACCTTCCGCGCGGCCGGTACGGCCGCCGGCGGCTTGCGAGGCAGGAGCACCGTGTCGTGGACGATCTCCTCCTCGTCCGGCTCGCTGGCGCCTTCCGCCATCGCGCCCTGGCGGCGACGCGACGACGACGACCGGCGGCGTGCCGGTGGGGGTTGCTCCTCGTCGTCCTCGTCGTCGTCTGGGGCGTCGGGCTGCGGATCGGGGCGGCCGAGCAGCGAGCCGACGAGCAGGCCCAGCCGCTCCGGCACCTTGTTGATCGGCGTAGCCGTGATCACCAGGAGGCCGAAGAGCATCAGGAGCACGAGCAGCGGGAACGCGACCCACTCGGTCACCGCCCGCTCCAGCAGCCCGCCGATGCCGGCGCCGATCAGCCCGCCCGCGTAGTCGCGCTGGGCGTTGTCGATCGGGTCCTGGGCGAGGTGGAGCAGGCCGGCGGCGGAGGCGATCAGCGCCGTCCAGCCGACCACGCTCCGCCCGCGGTGCTCCGGGTCGCTCGGCTCGCGCATCAGCCGGATCGCGGCGACGAGCAGCAGCAGGGGCAGCGCGGCGGCGATCGCGCCGAGGAAGAGGCGTACGGTGTCGGCCACGCGCTCGCCGACCGGCCCGGCGCCGGAGAACCACACCGCGACGCCGGTGAGGATCGCGAGCCCCAGCAGCAGCAGTCCGCCGCCGTCCCGCCGGTGCTCGGGGTCGAGGTCACGCGCCGTGGCGGCCTGGCGGCCCACGCCGCGGACGACCCAACCGACGCTGTGCGCGAGCCCCATCCACACCGCGCGGACGCCCCGGCCAACCACGACGGCCGGGCTGGACGTGGCGGTGCGCCGACGGGTCCGAGAGGTCTGGCGGGCGCGGCTGCTCGCGGCGCGCGCGGTGGACGCACCGCGCCGCCGACTCGCCTGGGTGGTGCGGCCAGCCATAAGCCCTAGGATCACACGGTAGCCGCACGCTCTGGCGGACCCGGGGCCTTCGGCGGCGTGTCTTGGCCGAGCGCGGGCCCTCGACCCCACGGTTGGCGCCGCCGTCGTATCGTGCCCCCGGGACTCAAGCCCGGGCGCTACTCGCCGTGTAGTGAGATCGCTACGCGCCGGGGCGGCGTCGCCGAAAAACACACGGCAGCCACATCCGAAGGGACTTTTCTCGCATGCCATCCGACGGCGAGGTGCAGACACTCGCGCCGCTCACCAACGAGCTGATCGCGCAGGTCCTCAGCGCTCGCGGCTACAACTTCGGCACCGACGACGACGGCGACATCGGCGGGATGTGGGACGACAACCTCATCTGGTTCTTCCGCCGCGGCGCGCAGGGCGAGATGCTCCAGGTGCGCACGCTCGCCGCGACCGAGTTCACTGTCGACGACGTGCCGCGGCTCTACTCGTTCTGCAACGAGTGGAATCACGACCGCCTGTGGCCGAAGGCGTTCGTCCACGTCAACGACGACGGCAGCGCCCGCGTCTTCGGCGAGGTCACCACCGATCTCGAGCGCGGTGTCTCGCACGCCCAGCTCGACCAGCTCATCGGCTGCGGCATCTCGACCGGTTGCCAGCTTGCTGAGGCGGCGGCAGGACTCAAATGACGGGGACCGAGCACCGTTTCCAGGTCGACCTCCGCGGGGTGGTCGACCTGCTCAGCCACCACCTGTACGCGAGCCCGCGGGTCTTCGTACGCGAGCTGCTACAGAACGGCACCGACGCGATCACCGCGCGGCGCGCCGCGGATCCCGACGCCCCCGCGGGCCGCGTGGTGATCGAGCCGCTGCCCGATGGCGCGCTGCGGGTGACCGACAACGGCATCGGCCTCACCGAGGAGGAGGTGCACAAGTTCCTGGCCAGTGTCGGGCGCACCTCCAAGCGTGACGACCTGGGCTTCGCCCGGCAGGACTACCTGGGCCAGTTCGGCATCGGGCTGCTGTCCTGCTTCATGGTCGCGGACGCGATCGAGGTGGTCTCCCGGTCGGCCAAGGGCGGCGACGCGGTGAGCTGGACCGGCTACTCCGACGGCCGCTACACCACCGGTGCCGCCGAGGCCGCCGAGGTGGGGACGACCGTCACGCTCCGCCCGCGGGCCGGCGCCGAGCACTGGCTCACCCCGTCGACCGTGCGCGGGCTGGCGATGTCGTACGCCCACCTGCTCGACGTCGAGGTCACCGTCGGGGGCGAGCGGATCACCGAGCCGCAGGCTCCGTGGGAGATCAGCTACGACGATCCGGAGGTACGCCGCGCGGCGCTCCTCGACTACGGCGCCCAACTGCTCGGCAGCCGGCCCATGGAGGTCATCGACCTCAGCGTGCCCGAGGCGGGGCTGCGCGGCGTGGGCTTCGTGCTCGCCTCGCCGGCCCAGGTCGGGCAGGGCGGGCACCGGGTCTACCTCAAGCGCATGCTGCTGAGCGAAGACGCCTCCAAGCTGGTGCCGGAGTGGGCGTTCTTCGTGCGGTGCGTGGTCGACACGAGCATGCTGCGGCCGACCGCGAGCCGCGAGGCGCTCTACGAGGACGACCTCCTCTCCGCCGTACGCGCGGGGCTCGGCGAGCAGATCCGCACCTGGCTGCTCGACCTCTCGGTCAACGACCCGGACCGGCTCTCCGCGTTCCTGCGCGTGCACCACCTGGGCGTCAAGGCGCTCGCCGTACGCGACGACGAGATGCTCCGCCTGGTCGACGCGTGGCTGCCGTTCGAGACCAGCCGGGGCACGATGCCGCTGCGGGTCTTCCGCCGCGGGCTGTCGATGATCCGGTACGTCGAGACGGTCGACGAGTTCCGCTCGCTGGCCGCCATCGCCAGCGCAGCCGGTACGCCGGTGGTCAACGCCGGGTACGCGTACGACACCGAGATCCTCGAACGACTGTCGAGAGTGGACCCGGAGGCGCGGGTACGCCGCCTCGACCCGGGCGAGCTGGCCGCGCGGCTGGATCCGCTGCCGCCGGCCCAGGAGGAGCTTGTCGCGCCGTTCCTGGAGACCGCGCGGGCGGTGTTGCGCGAGCTCGACTGCGTGCCGCTGATCCGCCAGTTCGACCCGGTGACCATGCCCGCCCTGTACGTGATGAGCCAGAAGGCGCGCACGCAGGACACCGTGCGGCGCAGCATCGAGGCGGTCGACGAGCTGTGGTCGGACGTGCTCTCGGCGTTCAACGACGTGACCGTCGAGCACCGGCCGGAGCTGGTCTTCAACTGGCGCCATCCGCTCATCCGCAAAATCACGTCGTACCCCCCGGGACCGGCCGTGCGGCACGCCGTCGAGGCGCTGTACGGCCAGGCGCTGCTCGCCGGGCACCACCCGCTGCGGGCGGTGGACACGGCCGCGCTCAACCGGTCGTTCCTCGCGCTACTGGACCGGGCCTTCACCGACATTCCGTCATCACTTCCCTCTTCTGATCCGGAGAAGTCATGAGCACCGCGCACGAGTTGCAGGAAGCCCTCGAAGAGGCCCGCGACATGCCCGACGGCGATGGGAAGATCGCCGAGCTGGAGCGGATCGCGGCCCACGCCGACGCTGCGGGCGACGTCCGCCTCGGCTACGACGCGCGGATCGACCTGATCGACGCGTACAACAACCACACCGAGCGGTGGCGCATGCTGCCCGCGTTCGGCTGGTGCCTGGCGGCGTACGACCGTGACCCCTCGATGTTCGAGGAGTGGGACGGCGAGCAGCTGCGCTGGTACCACAAGTGGGCGGTCGCCACGCTGCGCAGCACGCCGCGCGTGGGGCTGGCGCAGACCCGGTCGGCGCTCGACGACATGGAGCGGCGCTTCCGGGCCGGCGGCCACAGCATGCAGACGATCTACAACCTGCGCTGCAAGATCGCCGACCACATCGGCGACGAGCCGGAGGCGCGCAAGTGGTTCGACCTGTGGCGCACCGCCGAGCGCGACGAAAACAGCGACTGCGCCGGCTGCGACCCGTCCCGCCAGGCCGAGCTGCTCGCCGGCTGGGGTGAGTGGGACGAGGCCGTACGCATCGTCGAGCCGGTGCTCAGCGGCGTGCTGGGCTGCGCCGAGCAGCCGGAGAAGGCGCTGGTCGCGGTGCTCCTGCCGTACCTCAAGCTGGGCCGCTACGAGGAGGCGGCGAAGGCGCACGTGCGGGCGTACCGCCGCCACCGCCACGAGCGCGACGCGTTCCCGTTCCTCCCCGAGCACCTGCGGTTCTGCGTGCTCACCGGCAACACCGACCGGGCCGTGGACATCCTCGCCGAGCACCTGAGCTGGCTCGACCGCCCGTACGACGACGCCTCCGCGATGGAGTTCGCCGCCGCGGGCGCGCTCGTGTGCCGGCTCGCCGCGTCCACCGAGCGGGTCGTCCACCGGCCGGCGTCCGAAAACCGGGCCGAGGCCGACCTCACGCTCCCCCAGCTCGGCGCCGACCTGGCCGCCCAGGCCCGGGAGATCGCCGCCCAGTTCGACGCCCGCAACGGCACCGACCACCAGTCCCGCCGCATAAGCCTGTGGATGTCCGCCGAGCCGATTTTGGAGAGCCTGGAGCTGCCGCCGGACCAGCCCACCCCGTCGTACATGGCCGAGCCCGGTCTACCCCCCGAGGGCCGTGACGAGGTCGTGGCGCCGCTGAGCGTGCAGGGCATCACCGCCGCCCTGGACGACCGCGGCGACCGGTACTACGTCGACGAGGACGGCACCGTCGGCGGCCAGTGGGGCAAGGGCATGCTGACCTTCGACCGGATGGGCGAGCAGGGCGAGATCCTGCACGTACGCGTGGTCGCCCAGCGCCGCCTCCCGGCCGACCGCCTGATGGAGGCGTACGCCTTCTGCAACGCCTGGAACCACGACAAGCTGCTCCCGAAGGCGTACGTGCACGACACCGGGCAGGGCGACCTCATCCTCGCCGGCGACATCACCACCGACCTGGAGCACGGCGTGGCGGCGCCTCAGCTCGCGGTGCTGCTGCACGCCGCGATCGTCACGAGCGCCCAGTTCTCCGACGAGGTGGCGACCCTCCCGTAAGCCCGTGCGCCGGCCGCGGCGCCGTCCCGCTCCTGGGCGGCGGCGTTGCGGCGGCGCTGGCGCCCCGCCGCCCAGGACGGCTCCGGACAGACTGGATGCCGGCGCCCGTACCTGGACGCCGGCATCCGGCCCGCCCGCCCACCGCCGGCCCGAGAGGCGGTACAACGGGCCTTTCTCGCACCGCGGCTGGGGGCGAGGAGGTGGCGCCCGGCCGCGGTGTGCCGCGGACCCCGGCTGGCAGTACCGGATGTGCCCGCGGCGCCTTCCGGAAACTCCGGTCGCGCCGCCCCCGACGAGGCGGAGGGCGGCGCGCTCACGTCACCGGAGGCTGAACCCCAGCGTGTACTCGCCGGAGCCGGCGGCGGACGCGATCCGGTAGCGGTACACGCCCGCGTTGCCGTCGAAGGTCAGCGTCTCGTCCGAGCCCGAGCCGGTGCCCCGGGCGACCGTCTGCCACGAACGGCCGTTGAAGCGCTGGAGCACCAGGTCGAAGTCGGCGCCATCGGGCCCGTCGAGGCAGGCGGTGTGCGTGCCGCCGGCGGCCCGGAAGAAGCGGCCGTTGGGCTGGGCCTGGCGGGCGCCGGTGCGGCTCAGCGCGCCGGCCACCGCGACCTCCTCGTCGGCGCACGCGCTGCTCGCCGGGGGCTCGGGCGCGGGCGGGGCGGTCGTGGGCGGGGTACCGGTGGCCGGCGGCGGGGGCACCTCGCCGTTCGAGGTGACGAGCGTGAGCTGGTTGACCTGGAGGATCTCGGCCAGCGGCTGGAAGAACGTGGTACCGCCCACCGTGCAGTTGCCCGAGCCGCCGGAGGTCACGCCCTGCGCCTGGTCACCTGACATCCACGAGCCGCCCGAGTCGCCCGGCTCGGCACAGACGTCGGTCCGGGTCAGGCCGGTCACGGTGCCCTCGGGGTAGTTGACCGTCGCGTTCTTCGCCTGGACCACGCCACAGCGCGTACCGGTCGTGGAGCCGGAGCGGCAGATCGACGCGCCGACCGGCGCCTCCTCCGCGCCCGCGACGGTGACCTCGCCGCCGTTGAAGTCGTTCACGACCGGCCGTGGCGTCCAGTCGCCGTTCACCTCGACCACGCCCCAGTCGTCGCCCGGGAACGACGACGCCGTGAACGTCCCCTGCGCCTCCTGGTTGAAGCCCGTCGTCGGGGCGCCGACCTGTCCACAGTGGCCGGCGGTCACGAAGCCGCCCACCACCGAGAAGCCGATCGAGCAGCGCGCGGCGCTGTTGATGAAGTACGGGTCGCCGCCGCGCACGTCGAAGAAGGTCGTGGGCGCCTCGTCCGTGGAGACCACGCGCACGCTCTGGGCCGGCACGCCCGCCTCCGCCGCGAACTCGCGGGCCACCTCCTCGCCGCCCTCCTGGGCGAGCACGACGACGGTGTTGTCGGCCACGTCCACATACCAACCGGGCAGGTTGGGCGTCGCCGCGTCCGCGTTCCGGTCGAGCGAGCGCTTCGCCGTGTCGAGGTCCGCCGCGCTCCGGCTTACGACCTTGACCTCGGCGCCTGCCGCCCGCACCCGGTCGGCCAGCGCGGGATCGGTCACCGCCACCGTGAGGCTGCTGGTCTCCGCGTTCAGCCACGCGCCGCCCCAGGCCGCCGCCGCCTCGCGCTTCAGCTCGGCGATGGTACGACTGGCGGCGCGCTCGCTGCGCAGCCGGATCTTCGCCTGGTCCTCGCTGATGCCGAGGTCGCGCTGAAGCGCCGAGAGCAGCTCGGGCTCCGGACCGCCAGGGGCAGGCCCTCTCGTGGTCGCCACCGCCGGAATCGTCACCGCCGCCGCGGCTCCAGCCGTGGCCACCACAAGGCCGATCGTCAACGCCCGCCTGCGGTCCATCCGCAACACCTCCCACATAGCCGTACTGAACCGGCAAATCGGTGTACGGCCCGAGAGCTAGACGCGGATGAATGCGGTTGCGGTGGCTGATCTCACAGAGAAACCCGGGAAAGTAGTGAACCGCTCACCTGGCGCACTGCCTGGTCCAGGCCAGGAAGGCACTCCACTCGCGAACGCTGAATACGAGCCACGGCCCGTCGGGATCCTTGCCGTCGCGCAGGACCACACGATCACCGCGGCGGGCAATCTCGACGCAGGTGCTGGAATCGCATTGTCCGCTCTTCTGCCAGTCAAGGCGCTCGGTGTCTGCCATCACCGCAACCACCCTCCGTAGTCCCTACGATTACGATACGAGACCAAAAGACGGAGAGCCTAGTGAATGAAGGTGACTTTTGCGCGCCTTTGTGCGGAAAAGCGAGTTGTTGATTGTCGGGCGTGCCGACTCGGCCGGCACGCCCCTCCTCAGCTCTCAGCCGCGGTCGAACTCACCGTCGCGCAGCCCGAGGACGAACCCCTGCCAGCCGGATCGCGAAAAGTGCAGCACCGGACCGTCCGGGTGCGCGGAGTCCCGCATGGCCATCCCGCCCGCCGCCTCGGCCACCTCTACGCACGTCGAGGACTCACAGCGCTGGCTTTTCCGCCATCCCGAGAGAACTTCGTTTGTTGCCACGTTGCTCCTTCCATTTCTTTCCTCGCCTTGAGGAAATCACCACGTCCCCCTTCCCTTCACTTCCGATCCAACGACGCGATCAAAGCCGCAGCCTTTGATTCGAGCAGGCGCCCTGTCGCCTGCTCATCGAGCGTCTTGGACCACATGTTCTCAAAATACTCACGGTGCCGGTGGGCAATCGCCGGCGAACTCACGATCTCGTCGGCAAAAATGCTCTCCCAGTACAGGACCGCGTTTTCCTCGTCGCCAAGGTCGAAAATGGCGAACGGCCCGAGCAGCGCGATCGGCGCGACCTCGGCGAATGTCGCCACGCGGATATGCACATGCGGGTCATTCATGTATCGCAGCAGCTGGTGCAACTGATCGGCCATGACCTGCGCCCCGCCGAGCTCCCGGTACAGCACCGACTCGTCGAGAATGAAGAAATAGTCGGGCGAGTCAGGCTTTCCGAGTGCCTGCTCGCGGCGCCGCTGCCGCACCTCGTAACGCGCCTGACGATCCTCCTCGCGCATGTCGCTGCGCCAGAAGTCCATGATGAAGCGCGCGTACGCCGGAGTCTGGAGAATGCCCGGCACCAGGGTCGGATGGAAGTAGCGCACCGCGCTCGCTTCGCTCTCGAACTGGAGCATCTGGAGCATCGCCGGCGTGAGGTGCTCGCGGTAGTGCGGGTCGTCCCACCAGCCCCGCTGCCGCGAGGTGCGCGCGGCTAGCACGAGGTCGTCGACCAGCTCCTGATCGGTGACGCCGAGCAGCTCCAGCAGCGCCAGCAGGTCGGTGCGCGACACGGTCACGTCGCCCTTTTCGATGCGGTTGACCTTGCTGATCGACCAGTCCAGCTCTTCGGCCACGAATCCCTGGGTGAACCCCGCCGCCTCGCGCGCGGCTCGCAAGGCGAGTCGAACGCGGCGACGCGCCACCGCAGGTGGTTCACCGGTAGACATGACACCACCCGTCACGCGATACAAATCTGCCACATGGCAGATTGAGGTACCGCCGCACGACACGATGCAGGACTTTACACCCGCCACATGGGTCGCAATGCACCGCTTGGGCGTTACGCGTCCGTGACGTTTCCGACCGTGCCTGCGAAAGCCCTCCTGACCTGCCCAAACTCACATATGCCCAAGCTCGACGAACAACGACGACACCATCTGTTTACGATAGATAGCTGACGAGGTCTGTCGACCGTCGCGAAGATCGTCTGCACCATAAAGCCGTGACGACGTGCAGATACGAGAGTTCGCGAATGGCGCACTTGCGCCCACCAGGACAACGGACATCGATGGCCGCACGCCGGATCATCGTGTACGGGGCTGGCGCAATCTGCTATACCGCAGGATGCGAAATGGCTAGACCTCGACCACGGTGGGAACGATCATGGGGCGCCGGCGGTAGGCCTCGTTGACCCAGCGGCCGACAGTACGCCGCACGATCTGCTGGAGCTGGTGTGGATCGGTGACGCCTTCGAGCGCCGCCCGGTCGAGCGCCTCCGTGATCAACGGGATCACCGCGTTGAACGCCCCCGGATCCTCGGAGAAGCCCTTCGCCGAGACCGTCGGACCGCCCACCACCTTGCCCGTGACCGAGTCGACCACCACGGTCGCGGCGATGAAGCCGCCGTCGCCGAGGATGCGCCGCTCGGTGAGGAGTGACTCGCCCACGTCGCCCACGGCGAGCCCGTCGACGTACACGTAGCGGCTCTTGACGTGTCCCACCAACCGCGCCCGCCCGTCGACGAGGTCGACCACGTCGCCGTCTTCGCAGAGCACGACCCGGTCGACCGGTACGCCGGACTCGATGCCCAGCCGGGCGTGCGCGCGCAGGTGGCGCCACTCCCCGTGTACGGGCATGAGGTTGCTCGGCCGCACGACGTTGAGCAGGTAGAGCAGCTCGCCGGCGGGCGAGTGGCCGGAGACGTGCACCTTCGCCACGTCTTTGTGGATCACCGTGGCGCCGGCCCGGGAGAGCTGGTTGATCACCCGGTAGACAGAGGTCTCGTTGCCCGGCACCAGCGAGCTGGCCAGCACCACCGTGTCGCCCGGCGCGACCGTGATATGCCGGTGGTCGCCGACCGCCATGCGGCCCAGCGCGCTCATCGGCTCGCCCTGCGACCCGGTCGACATCAGCACGATCCGGTCCGGCGGAAGCGAGGTGGCCTCCTCCAGCCCGACCACCAGCCCGCCAGGGATGCGCAGCAGGCCCAGGTCGCGGGCGATGCCCATGTTGCGCACCATCGAGCGGCCGATGAAGGCCACCTTCCGGTCGTACTCGTACGCCGAGTCGAGCACCTGCTGCACCCGATGTACGTGCGACGCGAAGCTGGCCACGATGATCCGCCCGGTCGCCTTCGCGAAGATCGAGTCGAGCACCGGCCCGATGTCGCGCTCCGGGGTGACGAAGCCGGGGATCTCCGCGTTGGTCGAGTCGGAGAGCAGCAGGTCGACGCCCTCCGCGCCGAGCCGCGCGAACCCGGCCAGGTCGGTGATCCGCCCGTCCAGCGGCAACTGGTCCATCTTGAAGTCGCCGGTGTGCAGCACCAGACCGGCCGGCGTACGGATGGCCACCGCGAGCGCGTCCGGGATCGAGTGGTTGACGGCGAAGAACTCGCACTCGAACGGCCCAAGCGGCTCGCGCCGCCCTTCGCGCACGGTCAGCGTGTACGGCTCGATCCGCCGCTCGGCCAGCTTCGCCTCGACCAGCGCGAGCGTGAACTGCGAGCCGACCAGCGGGATGTCCGGCTTGTGCGCGAGCAGGTACGGCACGGCGCCGATGTGGTCTTCATGGCCGTGGGTGAGCACGATCGCCTGCACGTCGTCGAGCCGGTCGAGGATCGGCGTGAAGTCCGGCAGGATCAGGTCGACGCCCGGCTGCTCGACGTCGGGGAAGAGCACGCCGCAGTCGACGATGAGCAGCTTCCCGCCGTATTCGAAAACCGTCATGTTGCGGCCGATGGCGCCAAGGCCACCCAGCGGGATGACGCGCAGGCCGCCCTCGGGCAGCGGCGGCGGTGTCTCCATCTCCAAGTGCGCCCCCGTCATAGAGGAAGCCCCGCGGCCTCGCAGTCTTCGCGCAGCTGCGCCATCTCCACCTCGGTCGCCTCCACCAGCGGCGAGCGCACCGGCCCGGACGGCAGCCCCTTGGCCGCCAACGCCGCCTTGACCAGGATCGTGCCAGGGCTGCGGAAGATGCCCGTGAAGATCGGCAGCAGCCGGCGGTGCAGCGCGAGCGCGGTGGCGGTGTCGCCCCGCTCGTACGCCTGGATCATCTGCTGGGCGGGGGCGCCGCTGAGGTGGGTCGACGTGCCGACCAGGCCGACGCCGCCGACCGCGAGCATCGGCAGCGTGACCGCGTCGTCGCCGCTGTAGAACGCCAGGTCGGTGCGGCTGGTAACCCACGAGGTGGCGACGAGGTCGCCCTTGGCGTCCTTGACGCCGACGATCCGCGGATGCTCGGCGAGGCGGACCATCGTCTCCGTCGCGATCGGGATGCCCGCGCGGTGCGGGATGTCGTAGACCAGCACGGGCAGGCCGGTCGCGTCGGCCACCGAGGTGAAGTGGCGGAGCACACCGGCCTGCGGCGGCTTGTTGTAGTAGGGCGTGACCACGAGCAGGCCGTGCGCGCCGGCCTTCTCCGCCGTGGTGGCCAGCTCGATCGTGTGCGACGTGTCGTTGGTGCCCACGCCAGCGACCACCTTGGCCCGGTCGCCAACGGCCTCGACCACCGCCCGAATGAGCTGCTCTTTCTCTCCGTCAGAGGTGGTAGGCGACTCGCCGGTGGTGCCATTGATCACCAGCGCGTCATTGGCCTGCTCGTCCACCAGGTAGGTGGCGAGCCGGGCCGCTCCCTCAACGTCGAGCGAGCCGTCGGCGCGGAACGGGCTCACCATCGCGGTGAGCAGCCGCCCGAAGGGTCGATGGTCGTGCGTCATGCTTGACAACCTAGCGGACCCGCGCTGACCGGCCGAAGGGTTACGCCCCGTCGACGGCTCTACGACACCTGTGCGTACGGACTGGTCGCGACCTCGGTGCCGTCGGCTAGCGACGAGATGGTGAAGTCGGCGAAGATGTTGGGCGCGACCCGCTGCAACTGCCGCAGGCACTCGACGGCCAGCTCACGGATCTCGACGTCGGCGGTCTCGGTGGCGCGCATGGTGATGAAGTGCCGCCAGGCCCGGTAGTTGCCGGTCACGACGATGCGCGTCTCGGTGGCGTTGGGCAGCACCGCGCGTGCCGCCTGCCGCGCCTGCTTGCGCCGGAGTGTGGCGTTTTCCACGTCGGCGAACTTGCGCTCCAGCCCCGCGAGCAGGTCGTTGTAGGCGCGCAGGCTCGCCTCGGTCGCCTCGACGAAGAGCTTGTGCAGCTCGGGGTCGTCGGCGATCACGTCGGGCTCGACCATCGCGGCCTCGCGCTCGGGCACGTAGCGCTGGGAGAGCTGCGAGTACGAGAAGTGGCGGTGCCGGATCAGCTCGTGCGTGAACGAGCGGGAGACCCCGGTGAAGTAGAAGGTCACCGAACCGTGCTCCAGCACCGACAGGTGCCCCACCTCGAGGATGTGCGCGAGGTAGCCCTGGTTGGTGGCGGTGGCGGGGTTGGGCTTCTTCCACGACTGGTAGCAGGCACGGCCGGCGAACTCGGCGAGCGCCTGGCCCCCGTCTGCGTCGGTGGACCACGGCACGTCGTCAGGCGCCTCGAAGTGCGTCCAAGCGATGAGTTTGACCTGGGGCGGGACTACTTCCGGCATGCCCGGGAGCCTAGTCCACCCCTCTGACATCACTGGCACCGCGGCTTGCCGTGACGCCATGGTGGTGTCATAGTGACGTCATGGACCTGGCGCCGTACCTCGAAAACCTGCGGCGAGACCTCGCCGCCACCGCCGCACCTGGCGGGCCTGACGTGGCTCGCGCCGCCGACCTGCTCAGTGGGGCGCTCGACGCGTCGATGCGGCTGTGCCTTCTGGAGGTGCTCGCCGAGGCGGCCGAAGAGATCACCGCCAAGCTGCCGGCGGCAACCGTCGAGGTGCGGCTGCGCGGCGGCCAGGCCGATCTGGTGGTGACACAGACTGATGTCGCGCCGCCGCCACCTCTGACACCACCTGAGCCATCCGGTGACGTCACGCGGATCACGCTGCGTCTCCCCGAGTCGCTGAAGGACACCGTCGAGCAGGCCGCCGCGACCGAGGGCGTCTCCGTCAACAGCTGGCTGGTCCGCGCCGTGCAGGTCGCCGCGCGGGGCGGCCCGTCCACCCCTCCCACCCGAGGGCCCGCCGGCCGCCGGATCACCGGCTTCGGCCGGGCCTGAAAGACATCCCAGGAGCTGTCATGCCCGAGTTTCCCTGCCCCGCGCCGGTCACCGTGGTCGTGCGCGTGCCCACCGGCGCGCTGGAGATCGTCGCCGAGGAGCGCGAGACCGCCCTGGTCGACGTGCAGCCCTACGACGACCACCCCGCCGCCCGCGAAGCCGCCGAGCGCACGACCGTCGATCTGCGCGGCGACAAGCTGAGCGTGGTCGCGCCCGACAGTGGCTGGCTCGCCCGCCGCACCGGCGCGCTGCTCGTCACGATCCGGGTCCCACTCGACAGCCACCTCCGGTTGAAGACCGCCTCGGCCGATGCCTCCTGCCGTGGCCGGTTCGGCTCGCTCGACGCGGACGGCTCCTCCGGCGACCTGTACGCCGAGCACGTCACCGGCGACGCCAAGGTGAAGATCGCCAGCGGCGACGTCACCGCCGACCGGGTCGACGGCGAGCTTCACGTCGGCGGCTCGGCCGGCAACGTGACCGCCCAGCACGTCGGCGGCCCGGTCGATACCCGCCTGGCCAGCGGAAACGTCGAGATCGGCGCAGCCGGCACGGGCGTCGAGGCGCGCACCGCCTCCGGTCGCGTGCGGATCGGCGCCGCCGGGCGCGGCGCGGTCAAGGTACGCACCGCGAGCGGCGACGTCGCGGTGGGGGTACGCAGCGGCACCGGCGTGTGGCTCGACCTGGGCACGGTCTCCGGCCACACCAGCAACGACCTCGACATGACCGCCGGTGGCGACGGCCAGGAGTCACACGACCTGAGCGTCGAGGTGCGCACGGTCAGCGGCGACATCGCCATCCGGCGCGTGCCCGCCGAGAGCGCCGCCTAGTAGTGCTTGGTCATGATCGTTAGCCGGCGCGTGGTTGGCGTTGCGGGAGTGGGGTTTTGCAGGTGGGGCAGCGGTTTCTGGGGCGTAGGAGGAGGTGTTCGATGCGTCGGAGTA
>NZ_JBHLUH010000026.1:0-56695 GCF_042433955.1 Phytohabitans kaempferiae
GACTTCCTGGCGGACCGCACGCCGGTGCCCTCCAGCGGACAACGCGACCGGTACCCGGGCCGATGGCTTGCCTGGCTCGACGGCGTGCCCGACGATGAGCGCGACGAGGACGCCGTGGCCCTGCGAGCCGCCGTCGAGCACCTCGGTGTCACCGGCGATAGCGACCGGCACGAGCTGTTGATCACGCACAACTTCGTGATTGGCTGGTTCGTCCGCCACGTGCTTGATGCCCCGCTCTGGCGTTGGATCGGGCTCAACCAGGGCAACTGCGCGATCACCATCGTGCAGTGGGACTCCGATCGACCACCGAACCTGGTCAGCTTTAACGACACCGGGCACCTGGCGTAGCGGTACGGCCCGACGGCTACGAGTAGACGCCGACAAGGACTGCGGCAACGAGTGTAGCGAGCGTTACGCGGCAGATGAGGACGTCCGCGGCTCCGCTTGTCCACTGGATAGGGCGGGCGACTTGAGGGCAGAAACGCCACCCTTGTTCGTCGTCAGGTGGTGCCGTCCCCCGCGTCGTGGGTTTTTCAACTCTGACAGGGCGTTGGGGTTCGAGTCGCCTCGGAGATCCACAGCTCGAAACGCGACCTGACCTGGAGTGTTGGGTTTGGGTGGGTGTCGGGATCGACACAAACCGATACCCAACCAGGGCTACGGCTCGCCGGCACGATCTCGCTAGTGCAACTCTAGCTGGGCAAACGTTGCTGCGCGATCGCTGACACGAGGGGTGGCAGGGCCGCCGGTGCCATCGCCGACGAATCGTAATGTCGCTGGCGGTCCTGTTATCTGCGATTGCCGTCGTATGGGCGCCCGGAGCGAGAGTTCACCGATCGGCGAGCACGGCCCCAGCGAAGCCCGGGTGCGAACGCATGCTCTCCATGTCGTGATCTGACGCCGGGGGGAGTGGGTAGCCGCTCGTCACTTTCCGTGACGAGCGGATCGCGGCATGGGTGCTCAGCTGATCAAGCGATTTCGTCGTGCTGTACGAGCCATTGACGTACTGCCGCGAAGGCGGCGTTGGTCAGTCCCACGAGCGGGTCGACGCGCTGCAGCAACGCCGGCCGTGGGTGGTGTACGGCGACCCATCGCTGGTCGGCATCAGTCGTCTCATCGTCGAGCCAGACGAACGGGTGTGCAGTGAGGGACACCGTCTTCCAGTGCACGCCTTTACGATGCGCGCCGCCGTCCGGTTCCTCGTCGGGGTCCGGCCAGTCGATGACCGGGGGTAGCGGAAGGCCGAGCCGTGGCGAGACTATCTCGTTCGCCTCTGTCATCCACGTGGTCGCCCAGACCAGTTCGCCCGGCAGGGTGAGGAGGCGTCGCCCGTCGCGGGGGTCGAGTCGATCCAAGAGCGGATTGCCGTTGACCGGGCCGTCGCAGGAGCGTGTCCCGGCCGCGGCCGAAAGGCGATCGGTGCCGACATCTGAGCAGCCGCGGTTGACGTCCATCAACGTCGCCGAGGTGACCGGCCCGCTTGCCCTGGCCGACTGCCGACGTGTCAGGCGCGCTCCTCGCGTAGGCCGGTGACCTCGTTGGCCGGAGCCCAACCCTGGTAGACACCGAAGTCGAGCGCCTCCAACCCCATCGATTCGGCGACCGGCCACTGGCCACCGGTGTATTCGACCCGCAACCAAGTGTCGTGCTCGGCCAGCACGATGAACGGCTCGCCCTTCCAGGAGCAGGTTGTGCGCACGTACGCCAGGTCTTCGACCTCCGCGACGGGCAGCACCAGGACGAGCCGTCCCTGCCCCACCTCTTCGAAGCCGTCACCGGCCCCCGGCTGGTAGAGACGCACCTTGTCCCCGTCAGGGCTGGCCTCGTACTCGCGACCACGCCACCGGGCGACGTAACCATCACGCATTAGCCCCTCACCTCCACTTTTCGCCAGATGGGGATGTCGCTGTCGAGGACCGCGATCAGCGTTTCGGTGCCGTCGGAACTGATCCGCCATAGTTGGGAACCGTGTGGCAGCCGGGCACTGTCCACCTTGAACTCGGCGATGACGTCATTGCTGTCGCCTGGCGCGAACCCGTTGCCCCGGAATGGCGCTCGTTCGATTACCCAGCCCTCCATAGCCCACATGGCCACGTCGTTTTGCCCGCCGTAGGGGATTCGGTAAAGGCTGGGACGGTGGGCCGGCCAGCGCAGCACGTAGGCTGTCTCGGCGTCTCGCTGGAACGGCGAGCCCGCATAGCCGAGGCCCAGTGCCGTGTGCAGCTTGGCCGGCGTCGTCAGGTGGGCCACCTCGTTTGCTCGATGCACGAATCCGCAGACCCGGTCATAGCCCCGTTCCAGGTAGTCGTCGACCTGATCGGGCGCGATCGTCTTTTGCATCATGGTCGGGCGGCCCAGATCCTCGCCAACGTGGGCATACCTCGACCAGGGGGTGGTTTCCTCGACCGGTGTGCGCTCCGTGGGCCTACTCTCGACCCGGTCACCAAAAGCGACTTCAGCGACCGAGGTCGCCAGCGCATCGGTGCCACCTTCACCGGTCGCAGTGCCCGAGTGGACGGCAAGCGACAAGCTCTCGTTAGGCCAATCGCGGATCAGCCGAGCAAACTTGACATCGATGGTCTCCATCGGCTCAGCTGTGCGGTTCTCGTGACGCTGGCGCGAGGTGAAGACGGCGACGTACGTCTCGGCGTCGAGTGTCTCCGTACGCCACGCAAGACCCTCGTCACCGGACCTTCCGCGCGCGGGGGACGCGGGCAAGACCGGAAGCAGCACCGTGGCGCGCAGGACGGTGGAGCCTTCACCGGCCGCGGCCACTTTCCGCCAGATGGGGATGTCGCTGTCGAGGATCGCGATCAGTGCTTCGGTGCCGTTGGAACTGATCCGCCATAGTTGGGAACCGTGTGGCAGCCGGGCACTGTCCACCTTGAACTCGGCGATGACGTCATTGCTGTCGCCTGGCGCGAACCCGTTGCCCCGGAATGGCGCTCGTTCGATTACCCAGCCCTCCATAGCCCACATGGCCACGTCGTTTTGCCCGCCGTAGGGGATTCGGTAAAGGCTGGGACGGTGGGCGGGCCAGCGCAGCACGTAGGCTGTCTCGGCGTCTCGCTGGAACGGCGAGCCCGCATAGCCGAGGCCCAGTGCCGTGTGCAGCTTGGCCGGCGTTGTCAGGTGGGCCACCTCGTTTGCTCGATGCACGAATCCGCAGACCCGGTCATAGCCCCGTTCCAGGTAGTCGTCGACCTGATCGGGCGCGATCGTCTTTTGCATCATGGTCGGGCGGCCCAGATCCTCGCCAACGTGGGCATACCTCGACCAGGGGGTGGTCTCCTCGACCGGTGTGCGCTCCGTGGGCCTACTCTCGACCCGGTCACCAAAAGCGACTTCAGCGACCGAGGTCGCCAGCGCATCGGTGCCACCTTCACCGGTCGCGGCCAGCAGGCGCTCTTCGATGTCGTTGGCCGGCGTGAAGTAGGCAGCAGGTGGGTCGACGGGCGTGGCCCAGGCTGAGATGTCCGAAGGCTCCGGCCGAGGAGATGCGGAACCGCTGGCTCGGCGCGGTAGCGCCGAGCCGCCCTGAGTGCCGGCCGCCGCGTCCCGCGCGTTTGGCGGCGGGGCGGCCGCTGTGGGGTCGGGTGCGGCGCCTGGGACGGGCACCGCCGGCAACCACCCCGAGGTGGGCGCCTGGGCGGCCGCGTTGACGGTGCGTGCCAGGCCGTATTCCGGGCCGGTCGGGCCGGGGCGGACGCGGTCAGGGGCGGTGCGTACTTGTCGCGCCGGGTTGCCCCGCCAGGTCGTGCCGGCGGGTGCGCTACTGCCCTTCATGACGAAGGAGCCGGGCGTGACGTCCACTGCGTCGGCCAAGTCGACGGCGTAGTGTACGAGCGTACCGGTGCCGACGGTGCAGCCGTTGCCGAGGCGGATCCGGTCCGACTTGAACGTCCCATCCTCCAGCGAGTGGGATTGCAGAGTCGATCCCTCGTTCAGCGTGCAGTAGTCGCCGATTTCGACCAGGGTCCTCTCCGGTATGCCGCAGCCGTCGTCGTATACCCGGCGGCCGATCCGTACCCCGAGCAGCCGCAGGATCAATGGTTTGAACGGGGTTCCGTTGAAAAGTGCAAGGAACTGGGCATCGCCGAGCTTCCAGTAGCGTTCGTGCCGCCAGAACCGGCGGTCGTAGATCGAGCAATACAGCGGCCGGAGCCGGCGGAAGCCGAGGACGATCCAGTTCAGCAGGACGACGTGGACGACGGTCTGCGCCAGTGCCAGCGCCAAACCGGCGGCCAGCACGAAGGGGTTCGACCAGGCCGGGTCAAGCAGCCCTTCGACGCGTACCACGATCAGGACCGGGAGGTAGAAAAGCAGCCAGCGGGAGAGCAGAAAGAGCCCCATGGTGGCGAGGTTCGAGCGGTTCTTCCTCGACAATCGGCGTCGGAACTCCTTCCCGGTCTTGAACTCGTCGAAGCGGGCGTCTCGGCGTACGCTTCGAGGGATCTCGAACGGCGGCGATCCCAGCAGCCCGACACCTTCCCGGACCGGTCCATCGATCGGAATCATCACCTTGGTCGCGAGCAGGCAGTTCTCGCCGACCCTCGCGCCGGCCGGGAAGACGATGTCGTTGCCAAGGAAGCTCTCCGAGCCGATCGTCACCCGCGACAGCGCAAACGACGAACTGCCGAACCGGGCGTTGACCATGGACAGCCCGTCGGAGACGAGAACCCCACCGCTAATGTCACACAGGAACGGACTGTCGTGCTTCTGCTCAACCCCGAAGTTCGAACCGGTCTGCCGTACCCGATTGAAGCGCCAGCCGATCGCGCGGAGGTAGCCGAGGATGTAGGAACTGTCGCCGAAGAGGATGTTGAAGATGCGGACGTTGCTGAACCGGGTGACTATTTGGAAGCACGTCCAGTGCCACCCGTACAACGGATAGGCCCGGTCTGCGACGAGGAACAGGTTCGCCAGCCGGGGTACGACCACGGCCAGCAGCAGGCCGACCGGGATCGCGCCGAAGAACATCAGCAGCGAACCCGCGACAGTACTGATGTCGATGGCCGTGGCCAGCACGACCAAGACCACGATCGTCTGGGTGTCGACCAGCACCCGACCGAGCAGTTGGCCGATGCTGTAGTACGCCCGACGTGACCGCGAGCAGGCCTTCCAGGGGGCCAGGAAATTGCCGGTCCGGGACGGTATCGCCGGTGACCCGTGGAAGGTGGCCCCGACTGGTACGACCTTTCCAGCCTGCAGTGAGGAGGCGTGGCAGAGTTGGGCGTTGTCGCCCATCACCGTGTCGATCTCGAGGACGCTGCCATCGCCAATCTGGACGTTCTGGCCGAGGGTGATCGGGCCAGTGGTGATCCACCCAGCTTCGGCCCGGTAGCCGAGGAAGTGCACGTCCTTGCGGATCACCGTGCCGGCTCCGAGCGTGATCAGGTCGGTGCAGACCGGAACGGATCGCGACAGTACTACGACACACGGCCCGACCTTCGCCCCGAGGGTCCGCAGGTAGAGGGAGTACAGCGGCGATCCGCGGAAAAGCACCAGAGGGCTGGTCCGAACGACTCGCTTGACGATCCAGAACCGGAGGTAGGTGAGCCCCCAGATGGGGAATGTTCGGGCCCGCCATTTGCCGATCAGCAGCCACTTCATGGCCACCGGTAGCAGGGTCGCCGCGAGAAAGACGAGGACGCCGAAGGTCAGCGAGCGAAGCGCTCGGTCGTACAGACCGGCACCGGTGCTGATCCAGCCGTATCCGGTGACCATGACGATGGAGATAAGCAACATGAACGCCAGGCCGAAGAGCGCTTGGGCGGCCGCGCAGCCGTAGTACCGCAGGCCGCTGGGCACCCGCAGGGGCAGCGGCGGTGGTTCGACCGGTGCCGCCGGCGCGTCCGCGTCGAGCACCCCGGTGACCACCACGGCGAGGGCGCGGACGGAGGGGTTGAGGTACATGTCCTTGATGGACACGTCGGTGCGGAACCGTTCCCGCACGCGCGTGCAGTAGCGCGCCATGATCAGAGAATCGGCCCCGAGATCGGCGAAGAAGTCGTCCTCGACCGACACCTGTCTCACCCGCAGCAGCTCGGCGAGCAGGTCCGCGAGCGCCGCTTCCGCTGCCCCCGCGGGGGCGACGACGGCCGACCTCGTCGGCTGTAACCGTGGCCGGGACGGCGCGGGCAGCCTCTTGCGGTCCACCTTGTCGCTGGGCAGTCTGGGCAGATCCGGCAGCTCCTCGAGGTACGCCGGCACCATGTAGCTGGGTAGTTTGGCCCGTAGCTCCATGAGCGCGTGTCCGTGGTCCAGCGGCGGCGCACCGGCACGCCGCGTGTAGAACGCCGCGAGTTCCACAAGGCCGGGATTCGGCTCGTATGAGGTGACCGCCGCCTGGGCGACCCTCGGCAGCCGAAGCAGCACCGACTCGATCTCGGTCAGCTCGATCCGGTATCCGCGGATCTTCACCTGGCTGTCGATCCGGCCCAGATACTCGATATTCCCGTCGTGGTTGACCCGGCCGAGGTCACCGGTCCGGTAAATCCTTCTGGACGGGTTGTTCAGGATCCCGACGTTATCGGGGACGAAGGTGCGTGTGGTGAGATCATCCCGGTTGACGTATCCCGGGGAGAGGCAGATTCCGGCGATGCCGATCTCGCCGGTCTCGCCCCGCGGCAGTGCCCGCTGATCATCATCGAGGATCACCACCGAGTACGTCGGGAGGGGGACGCCGATCGTCAGTGGCTGGTCGGGAGCCAGCCGCGCGTAGGTGGCAGTGACCGACGTCTCGGTGGGCCCGTACACGTTGAGCAGTGTCCGGCCCGGTCGGTGCCAGCGGCTGACCAGGTGCGGCGGACAGGCCTCGCCGGAGACGAGGATGAACCGGAGCTCGGGCACGTCCTCCTCGATCGTGGCCAGCAGTGTCGGCACGCAGCAGAGAGCCGTGACCCGGTGCCGGGCGAGGAAGGCGGCGAGATCGCGGCCGACGAGTGGTCCGGACGAGGTGCTCGGCACCAGGGTCGCGCCGCAGACCAGTGGTACCCAGATCTCCTCGACTGAGAAGTCGAAGGCGATCGTCATCCCCTGGTAGACGCGATCGTCCGCGCGCAGGCCGTACGTCTCGGCCGCGACCTGGACGAAGTTGCAGATGTTCACCTGATTGATCGCGACGCCCTTGGGCTGGCCAGTGGTGCCCGACGTGTAGATGATGTACGCCAGGTCGTCGTTGGCCGGTGCCAACTCGTCCGGGCCGATCCGGCGCGCCTCGGGGAGATCGATATCCACCCGCTCGTCGACTCGGACCACCGTGTCCACTCGGATCACCGTGGCGTCCACCCGATCCAGACGGCTGGCCAACGCCGAGATCGTGAGGATCGTCCGGACACCGGCGTCGGCGACGATAAAGGAGATCCGATCCGCCGGGAAGGCGGCGTCCAACGGCACGTACGCCGCATGGATCTTGGAGGCGGCGAGCATGACGAGGTACGCGAAGGCGGACTTGTCGACGAACAAACCGACCCGGTCCCCAGGAGAAACACCTTGGGCCAACAGGTGACGGGCGAGCTGGTTGGCCTGGGCATCGAGTTGCGCGTACGTCATCCGTAGCTCGCCGTCGTCGACGGCCAGGTGATCGGGATCGCCCTTGGTTTTGAACTCGTCGCAGCGCCGCTCGAACAGGTGGTGCAGCCGCTCGCCCGGTCGCCAACGGATACCGTTGTCAACACCGTCGGCGGTCAGCACCAGCGCGGCGGCGGGTCCCGCGATCCGTGTCGCGGGCGCCGTGCGAGTGTCTTCCGAGGGCACCCGAAGTTGTTGGCTCACGCGGTCACCGGACCGGAAGAGCTGCGCCACTCGTGTCCCGACGCCGCCGCTCGGATGACCGACAGCAGGATGTCCAGACCCTCGTGCAGGACCTTGTCGGGTGTCGTCAGCGGCGGGAGCAGTTTGACGACCTGGTCGTACGAACCCGCGGTCTCCAGCATCAGTCCTTCCGCGAAGCAGCGGCGGACGACCGTTTCCGCGCGCCGGCCGGACCCGACGTCGATGCCGCACATCATTCCGCGCCCCTTGACGGACGCGCCGGGCACGAGGTCGCCCACCCCGGCCAGTTGACGGGCGAGCATCTGGCTCCGGCGTGCCACGTCGGCGGAAAAATCAACGGTCGACCAGAACTTCTCGAGGGCGACCCTGGCCGTAACGAATGCGTGAACGTTGCCGCGGAAGGTCCCATTGTGTTCGCCTGGGAGCCAGACGTCGTACTCGGGCCGGATCAGCAGCAGCGCCATCGGGAGGCCGTAACCGGAGATCGACTTGGCCAGCACGACCAGGTCGGGAACGATGTCGAAGGGCTCGAAGCTGAAGAAGGTGCCGGTACGACCGCAGCCCGCCTGGACATCGTCGACAACCAGCAGGGCCCCACTGGTCCGCGCAAGCTCCGCGATCCGGCGTAGCCACGCCGACGAGGCGACGTTGAGCCCACCCTCACCCTGCACGGTCTCCAGCAGGATCGCCGCCGGTGCGTCGAGCCCGCTGGAGGGGTCATGCAGCATACGGTCCAGGAGATCGGCCGTGTCGACACTGTCGCCCAGGTACCCGTCGTACGGCATCCGGGTCACCCCGTACAGGGGGTTCTGTGGGCTGCCACGGTGATGCCGGTTCCCGGTCACTGCCAGCGCGCCCTGCGACATTCCGTGGAAGCCGTTGGTGAAGGCGATCACATTGGTACGGCCGGTTACCTTGCGGGCGAGTTTGAGTGCGGCCTCGACCGCGTTGGCGCCGGTTGGACCGGTGAATTGCACCCGATGGTCCATCCCGCGCGGCAGCAGTACCAGCGACTCGAAGGTCGTGAGGAAAGCACCTTTGGCCGAGCTGAACATGTCGAGGCTGTGTGAGATCCCGCCGTGCTCGAGGTGGGCGATCAACGCGGCTCGCATGTCCGGGTCGTTGTGTCCGTAGTTCAGCGACCCCGCACCGGCGACGAAGTCGAGGTACTCCCGGCCGGTGATGTCCCGGACCAGGCTGCCCTCGGCGGTGTCAAGGACGCAGTCGAGGCGGCGGCAATAGCTGCGTACCACCGACTCGCGGCGTTCGAAGATCGAAGGTTCGTTCGGGCGCTCGCCGACGGGGCCGGGCACGGCACGCCTGGTCATGGAGCCCTCCTGCGGGCAGCGGACCATCCCAGACCTCCTTCCTGACCCCCACAGAAAAATTCCTTCCGCTACGTAAAGGCTTGGTGATCGAATTCCGTCGCCTCGCCGTCGCGACGGGGGGTTGCCTAGGCGTTGTGCTGCACGAGGACCGATTGCCTCAGCTGGAATCCTGCGGGATCCGACTCACGGAATCCTTACGGAATCGTCACGAAATTGTCACAGAATCGTTATGAGAGATCAATTGCCGTCCAGGGTAGCCGCACCGGCGGTGCCGGCGTCCGAACCCGGGTGATTCGTCCTCGGCGCACGACATGTAATGGGATCTCGCGCCGCCCAGTCGGATCTCCGACAGGGGTAAGCGGGATCCACAGCGCGAACTATGCGCGGGAGAGACGTCCCGGCGCGTTCGCTAATCGCCGTCATGCTGCCGACTAAGTGGTCGTTGCCAGCATGGTGAGCAGGCATCCGACCCGTGGCGATCGCGCAAGGAGGCAAGATGATGGCCAACGACGCCACCGCAGGCGAGCAGGCGACCGAACAGGTCGCAGCCTCGCGGATGGAACACGACGAGCGCTCGGCTTCCGGAACAGCCACGGAGGAGCAGGCACGCAGGGATCTACAAGAAGATCCACGGGTGCAGATGCTCATCGACCGCATCACGACGAAGCTGACCAGCTACACCCGGCAATACGAGGCAAAGTACGAGCAGCTTACGGAACGGGCGACCCGCACTCCTGACACCGAGATGGCGGGGCAGAGCACGACGCTGCCGGTGCCGTACCTGTGGTTCGACCTGATGGTCATGGGACCGTTCGAGCCGATCGCGCCGAACGGTCCGTTCATTCCCCACCGCATCATCAGAGCCGGCGAGCCTGCTCTGCTCCTGGCGGTGCTGTGGCGCAACCCGGTTCCGCTGTTGGGCGGGCCGTCCGCCGCACAGATCATGTCCCCGTTCCAGTACGTGGTCCGGGGCCGGACCCTCGACCTCGACTCGGTTGCCAGCGGTCCCGTCCTGGGTCCGATCACGAACATGTTCGGCGGTGGCTTCATCAACATGGAGGTGCTCCCCGTCGTGCCGATCCCTCCGCCCTCGCGGGGAGAGCCGCGGATGCTGGAGATCCATGTGACGGTCGACATGCTCGGCCCGGGCCCCGGGCTGCCGCCGTTCGCCGGCTTCGCCACTCGCTGGTTCCAGCCGGACCTGCAGCCGCCGTTCCTCGGTCAGCCGGGCATCGTCCCAGGCTTCCTCGAGGAAACACCGGTGCGGGTGCTGGTCTACAGCTGACATGGGCCTGTCCTTCATATGTACGGCCGAATTGTCGCGTCACTCGGCCAAGGGGCGAGAGGACATGCTGCCGCCACAACTGAAGGAGGAAGCGTCAGATGGGCACGCTCGATCCGCGACTTCGGCATCTGCTCGGATCGGTCGCGGGCCGGCCGGTGCCGTCGGGCGGCGCCGCGGCCGCTGTGCCGGCTCTGGCTAGCCGCCTGGGATGGCGGCCTGGCAAGGACTGGGGAGTCGTCGACGTTCTGATCCGGAGCACCGACCTGAGTTGGGTGAGGACGCTCAGCCCCGCTGACATGATTACATCCGACACCGTGGACAAAGTCGGGGTGTATACCGGCCGGGTGGCGGTAAACCAGCTGGAGACGCTCGCCAGACATGAGTCCGTCGATCGGGTGGAGGCTTCCCGACCGCTGTTCCCCGAACTCAACATCTCGCGCGATGACGTGCGCGCTGGCGCTCTGCATGACAACCCAACCCCTGTTCGTGGCGGCGGCGTCGTCGTCGCTGTCGTCGACTCCGGCATCGACTACACGCATCCGAACTTTCGCCACGACGACGGCTCGTCGCGAATCCTGTACCTGTGGGATCAGGGCGCGCGCGTTTGGGGCGACGCGTGGGTTCCCTACGGGATCGACTACACAAAGGCGGATCTCGATCGCGCGTTGGGCGCGGCCGATCCCTTCGCAGTTGTGCCGCATAGCGATGACGAGGTGGGACACGGCACGCATGTGGCTGGGATCGCCGCGGGCAACGAGCGTGGCGGCATGGGAATGTACTCGGGGATCGCGCCGGAGGCGGACCTGATCGTGGTCGCCCTCGAGGGCACACCGGGCGTGACGCTCGGCACTTCGGCTCGGCTGGCCGATGCGGTCGAGTACGCCGTCAATCAGGCGGCGCCGCGACCGGTGGTCGTCAACATCAGCCAGGGCACGAACGGTGGTGGGCACGCGGGCGAGACGCTGCTTGAGCAGAGGCTTGACGAGCTGGCCAGCAGACCTGGAGTGGTCATCGTGAAGTCCGCGGGGAACGAGCGGGACTGGTCGGTCCACGCCGGCGGGCGCATCGGTGCCGGGCAGAGCGTGACCCTCGATCTGCTGGTGCCGTGCGGCAATCGACAGGACGACATCGTGGAGATCTGGTTCGGCGGCGATGATCGCATCACGGTCGCGGTGCAGGCGCCGAGCGGTTTGGTCTCAAGGGCTGTGGCCCCGGGACAGCGGCACACGTTCACCACCGTCGCCGGCAACGACGTGACGATCGACAGCGTGCCGGACTCCGCAGGCACCGGGGACACCTCGGTCACCCTAATCGTCACCGCCGGGATGGCGGAGGAGATCGAGACCGGCACGTGGCAAATCCGCCTCGGTGCTGATCAGGTCTGCGATGGCCGCTATGACGCCTGGATCGAGCGCGCACCGGAGGGCGACGGCGGGCGGGAACACAGTCGCTTCACAGGCGGTTCCTGGGACCCTTCCCGAACGATCACCATTCCCGGCACGGCACGGCGGGTCATCACCGTCGGGTCGCACGTGACCCGGCCACGGATCCTGACCGACGCGTCCGGCCTGGGCCGGCTGTCGTCCTTCAGCAGCAGCGGCCCAACCCGGTTGGGCGCCCGCAAGCCGGACCTGTCCGCACCCGGGGAGGTGATCGTCTCGGCCCGCTGTAGCAACAGCGCCGTGCCCTTCGGCCCTGATCCCCAGCACACGGCGCTGTCGGGTACCAGCATGGCCGCTTCCCACGTCGCCGGCGCGGCCGCGCTGGTGCTGTCCGTGCGGCCCGATCTCACCGGCGAGCAGGTCAAGCAACTGCTCCAGATAACGGCACGACAAGGTGGCGCGAGCCCCGACGCGCCCGACGACAACTGGGGCGCGGGCCGGCTCGACCTCGCAGCCGCGATAGCGGCCGCGCGAGCGGCGCGCTTCCCCGCGGTACGGGGCGTTTACGTCGATGGCAGTGCCCTCGTCTTCGGCACCGACATCCCCGCCGACTCGACCGTCCACTGCCACACTGTGCGTACCCGCCTAGCCATCGGCAAGACCTTGGCGACGTTGGCCGGTGGCGCCGCGGCGACAAGCCACCGCGCCGACCTCACCACGCTCGGCCCAGGCGACTACCTGTGCGAGATCGTCGTCAGCGGCCCGGACGGGCTGGTCACGGCCGACCACAACGGTGGTCGATACTACGCCGTCCCGGTTCTGTCGGGCGTCAGCGGGCGACCCCCGCCGTGCGTTCCAGCGACAGTGGTCGCCCGCCGCGGCTGATCACACCACTCGGTGGGCGCGTATCGACTCGTATAACGCAATCGTCTTCGGATCGGGCGTCATCCCGAAACTGGCCTGCAACTGTCGTTTACAGAGTTCGAACTGTGCCACCGCCCGATGTGGCTTGTCGAGCCGTAGGTAAGACCGCATGACAAGCCGGTGCGCCTGTTCCCAGCACGGGTCCCGGGCAAGTAGGCGGCGACAGGTGTCCACACAGGCCGGGTACCTACCACCATCGAAATGCAGGCGGGCCAGCTGCGCGAGCAGGTCGAGGTATGTGGTGGCGAGTCGGTCCCGTTCCGGGACGACCCACTCCGCAAACCGGGTGTCCTCGATGAGGTCGCCTTTGTATAGCGAACAGGCTGCTTGCAGTGCGTGGATCGCGTCATCGCGTCTCCCGGTTCGGGCCAGCATGGTGCCCGCCGCCTTCAGCCTGGTGAACTCCTCCACGTCAAGCCACACGGTCAGCTCCGGGTTGATGGTGTACGTGTCGCGATTGTGGACGACAACGGGTTTCGAGCAGACCTGGCGCAGGTCGGTGCGCAGGCTGTACAAGGCGACGTGCAGTCGGTTCTTGGCGGACGCGAGTGGGACACCTGGCCAGAAGGCGGCGAGGAGCTCGCCGCGGGTCACGGGCTTCGGTTGCTGAATCATCAGGTACTTGAGCAGCGACTTCCCGAGTACGCCGGACCAGCTGGTGACTTTTTGGCCATCGAGGATGAGGCGGAAGTCGCCAAGCAGGTACGCGACGAGATCACTTGCGTCGCTGTGCCTGACGTCAGGAACAGCGGGATGTCTTGCGGGTCGGTCCGGTTCAGCGCGTCGAGGCGCGGGCGGCTCTTCCCCGCTGTCGCCATTGGAGATCCGCGCTGGAACCTGAATCGAGCCGGCCGGCATGTTCCGGTACGCGGCCGAATCGAGCCTCGCCGCGAACTCCACCGCGCGGAGGAACTGGTCCATCCCCTTGTGCGGCGCCTTGATACGCCCAACCTCGCGGGTCAGCCGGACGAGTTGCTTGGCGTATCCGCGGACCGCTGCCTCACCGGCCTGGCGGCTGAGTTGGCCGGCGCGGCGCGCGTGGGCCCGCGCCGTGTCGAGACGCATCTCGGTGAGTGCGACGCACGATTCGTGCAACGCGACCCATGCGTCCTGCTGCAGTTGGGAGCCACGCGGCGGCTCAAGCGCCAACTCGGTACGCAGCCGCGAGAGTGCCGGATGGCGGGCGAGAATCGTCGGTGGAAATCGAGCGAGCCAACGTCGCACCGCGTCGGTACGCTCGGCCAGCACGATGTCGAGACAGTCAATCAGCACCTCCGCCGCCGTGTCCCAGGCACCCGTCCGCACGCACAACTCGATGGCTTCCGCGTGCGCACCCTCCGCCTCGAGCTCGCCAACGAGGCGAATCAGTCGGTCTCGACGGGACGCCGTCATCGCCGCCGGCAGGAAAAGGAGCGCCTTGCCCCACAGGTAATGGAGCCGCTGCCAGCCGCCTGCCAGTGGCTGCCACCATGGCTCTCGCTCCGCCGCGTCCACGGCCGGTCGAAGAGCGCTCAGGCGGTCGTGCGCGTAGCCCAGCCGCGCGGCGAGTGCCAGCGCGTCCAGCCGGACGGGGTCCGCGTTTTCCAGCAGGCCGGCGGTGGTCGCAGCGATCAGACTTTGAACGTCGTGGGCCCGCTCGATGGCCAGCATCGCAGAGCGCGCAGATGGGCCACGCGAAACCCGCAGCACGGAGTCGATCAGGGCCGCTCGCCCACTGGCGACGGCCACGAGCCGATCCAGCGCCTTGGCCGGGAGCGACGAACCCAGCTGTTCGGCAGCCGCACCGGCGGCGGAACGGTCCGTCGGCAGGCGGGCAAGCGCCCCCTCGTCGGGTCCGGTTCCGTCCAGGATCGATGCCAGCACGATCTCGCAGCCGGCAGCCAGTCCGCTTGTTGGCCCGGGCGTTGCGCCGACGGCCAACTGAATGACCACCGTGCTCTTGCCTGACAGCCCGGAAATGGGCGGGTGGTCGACGGAAGCGAGCATTCTCGCCAGGGACGCTTGTTTCAGTTCGTGCTCCTCGGGCCGGAGCCAGATGACTCGCTGCCCGCGGTTTTCGAGATCGGCAGCCAGCCGAGACTCGATGAGGTCCCCCTCGTAAGTCCTAATTGTGCGGCCCGAATTCAACGTTCCAACGTCGATCTGGCAAGGCCAATGCCCTTCGGGAAGGGGAGCGGCGACCTTGGCGGCGAGCATGCCGTCACCTTCCGGTCGCGCGCTGGCGAGTGGTGCGGCGATCGCCGATTTGGTGTTTCCGGAGAAGCCCGAAGGGAGGCATGGAGCCGACCGTGGTCGAGGCGGTCGTGTCCCGATCAGGGACCATCGCAGTCATTCCGAATCCGGGTCCTAACCAGGGGTATCGTTTCCGTAACTGCATGGAAGTGTTGTTATGCAATCCGGTGGCGTGAGGCTGTGCGCCCTTTCGAGACCGCCGGGTGCGCCAATACCCAGAGGGCGGAATTGGCCGCGATGTGACCCATGTGCAGGTGTTGTGGATGATGCCCAGCGATTCTGGGCGTACCGATGGTATTCGTCTTGTTTCGACTAGGTCTGGAATCTACCCTGCTCGGGTCGTTTCCTCGTGCAGGTTGGAGTATCCGCAGGTCGGCTGGGCGGTTCGTCGGTCGCGCCGAGCCGGGACGCCGTATCGGCTTGGCGACCGGCCGTCCGAGCGGAGGTCGTCACTCTTTCGTAGTCCGCCAACCGAGCCGCGAACCGGAACGAGGTGTAGTTCGATCGGCTGGCGTCGGCGACGCGGGTCAGCAGTCACAATTCTCGGCGTCGTCGCCAAATCCAGGCGTCGGGTTGAACCCTGCGGTCCGGCTCTCGTTTCGAGGTGATCAAGTCAAGTGTTCGTCTCACGTAAACTGGCAGATTGCGGTTTGCATGTATCGATCGGGCGACCCGATGAATCCTGCGTCCCTCTAGCGCGGCATGTGAAGTCCGTCCGCGATCGCGCCGCAGGCGTCTAGGTGGCTGGCGATTCGGTTCTGGGTCCCGTTGTAAACAGCGTGTCACCTGCCGTCGTTGGCCGGTTGGAGGCGGGGAGCGGCCGGCGGACGTGGCGTGGTCAAATCAGAGGTTGTGGATGACAGGATGTTGGTGGAGCTCAGCGAGCGGCTGGTGGCGGTTGGCGGGGTGGTGGCGGTGGTGCTTGGTGGCAGCCGCGCCCGCGGTAGCCACCGCCCCGACTCGGATTTCGACCTGGGCTTGTACTACCGCGGCGAGTTCGACGTGGTGGGGTTGCGGGAGTTGGCGGGCCGGGAGGCCGATGAGCCGGTCGAGGTGACGGCGCCGGGCGGTTGGGGACCATGGGTCAACGGCGGCGGCTGGCTGACGGTCCAGGGTTGGCGGGTGGACTGGATCTACCGTGATTTGGACCGGGTGCACCGGGTGTGGGATGACTGCCGGGCCGGCCGATACGAGGTCGGGTTCCAGGTTGGCCATCCGCTGGGCTTCTACTCGCATGCCTACGCCGGGGAGGTGGCGCTGTGCCGAGTACTCGCCGATCCCAGCGGAGAGCTCGCCGAACTACAGGCACAGACCCGGCATTATCCGGCGGCGCTGGGGGACGCGCTCGTGGACGGGTTGTGGGAGGCGGACTTCGCGCTGCGGCTGGCCACCTACGGGGCGGACGGCACTGACCCAACGTACGCGGCTGGGTGTCTGTTCCGCGCCGTGGGCGTGGCCTGTCACGCGCTGCACGGTCGAGCCCATCAATGGCTGATCAACGAGAAAGGCATGGTGGCATCGGCGGCAGGACTGTCGATCGCACCGTCGGGCTTCGCCGAACGTGCCCAAAGGCTGCTCGGTGACATCGGGCAATCCCCACCGCAGATCACCCAGACGATTTCGCATGCGCATGGTCTGCTCGCTGAGGTGCGCGTCGCTGTCGCCTATCCTCCGCATTGACGCGGCTTGTCAAACACCAAGGAGAGAACAAGAATGGCGCGCACCATCGCCACGAACACAGCCGTCGACCTGGACCGGCTCCTCGAGTTCGTCCGCCCCAGGCACCGGATGATTCTGATCACCCAGAGAGTGGACGGCTCGCCGCAAGCGTCACCAGTGACCGGGGGCGTGGATGACTCGGGCCGGATCGTGGTATCGACATATCCGGAGCGCGCCAAAGCGCGCAACGCACGCTCACGTCCGAAGGTGAGCGTCGTCGTGCTCACCGACGAGTGGAACGGCCCGTGGACGCAGATCGACGGAGTCTGTGAGGTACTTGACGCCGCCGAAGGACTCGACGAGTTCGTGGAGTACTACCGCAACATCGCCGGTGAACATCCCGACTGGAGCGAGTACCGCCAGGCCATGCTCGACCAGGGTAAATCCCTGCTGCGCATCACCCCCACGCGCTGGGGTCCGATCGCGACCGGCGGGTTCCCTCCTCGCCTCGCGTGACACCTTTCTGAACCAGGCACGGCACCACCAGTCCAGGCTTGCAGACAGCGACTGCCGACCCCAACCGAACCGCCCCCACCTTCACCTCGGTGAGCACGATGCCGTCCTCGGTCGAGCAGCGTCGCGCCATGCACTACGCATGCCAGGCCACGCAAATAGTCCCGGAGCGTTCGCCAACCGCCCGTACGCCGCCCGCGCTATCGGCGGCAGATCCGGGCGCCTGATCTTGGCGAGCCGTATGGCAGGCAGGAAGGCGCCGCCGACACTCAACTCGGTGTTGTGTTCTGGGGCATCAGCCGATCGGATGACCGAAGGCGATGATCGGCTATTTCCATGTGCGACGGACACCCTGCGACGCTTAGGAAGGAGGCATGACCAACGAGGTGACCGTTCCCCTGTTGCCGTGCGCATCCATTGACGACATCGAAACCTTCTACGGAGTTCTCGGTTTCCGCACCACGTACAAGCAGCGCAAGCCCTACGCGTGTTTGGGGGTGCAGCGGGAAGACCTGCATCTGCAGTTCTTCGAGATCTCCGGATTTGACCCTGAGCAGTCCTATGGCTCCTGCCTCGTACTCACTGCGGACATCGAGGGACTACACCGGGCATTCGCAGCCGGCATGCGCGCCGCGTACGGCAAGGTACTGGTGTCCGGAACGCCGCGGATGACCCGGCCTAGGGCGCGGAAGAACGCCGACGGGTTGGGCGGGTTCAGCGTCATCGACCCGGGCGGCAACTGGATCCGCGTCTTTCGAGACGCCGCCACCGCGCCCATGCCGGCCACCACGCCTGCCGGGCGGCTGGCCAAGGCCCTGGCGAATGCTGTCGTGCAGGCCGATTCCAGGGGAAGCGTCGGACAGGCCGTTCGGATCCTCGACAGCGCGTTGGCTCGTCCGCAAGCCGACGACGACCCGGTCGAGCAGGTAGAGGTCCTGGTCTACCGCGCCGAACTCGCGATGGTGCTGGACGATCCAAAGACTGCGGCCGAGATGCTGGCCCGCGCCCAGTCCGTCACGCTCACGGAAGACGAATCCGAAAGGGCGGCACCCGCGTTCGACAACGCCGCCGAACTCGCAGCAGCACTGCGGTGACTCACCATACGAACGCCTCCCTCATCTCGGCTAGAAGAGTGTGCTGTCGGTAGCGTAGTGCGCGTTGTGGGCGAGCGCCGGGCTGCTGTGAGCTGCGCAAAGGCCGTCGAGGTGCAGGGCTATCTCCATGGCAGGATGCATCCCAGCTGGAGGTCTACCGAAGCCTCGGGCTACGCCTGACCTACCTACCAGAAACACAAACGGTGCGGGCAGATATCGATCTTGCCATGCACCGTTGGGGTTCGGTTCGTGTCCGAGGGGGCGTGTCCTCGAAGCCCCAGTCAGCCCGCTTGAGGCAGGCAAACATGTAGTGACGGTAGCCGCCTGGCGGGCGGACGCGCAACTAGTCAGTCGCAAGTGGATGGTTAGCGAAATCAGCGTTCCGTAGTCATTGCCTACAACGGCCGCTCAAGCCGATTCGCGCCGCCACCAGATTTCCAACGGCGACAGTTCCGGTCGCGACGACCGTGCCTAACAGCTCACCGAATCTGCCGCCTGAGCGCGAAGCGGCCGATCACTCGAAGGCCCAGGCGGGCCAGTGGTCGAGGGAGGCGAGGCCAGGGCTCTCCTGAGTGAGCAGGAGTGTGGTGGTGTGCGTGAGGTGCTCCTGCATCATCCGGGCTGCGCCTGCGGCGTCGCGCTTCTCGGCCATCTCCAGGATTGGCAGGTGCTCGGCGACGATGTCGGTGAGTGTGCGGGAGTGGCCCGCGGTGGTGGTGCCCCGGCTTTGCACGAGGTCGCGTAGCGAGTCCACAAAGGACGCCAGGCGCTGGTTTCCGGAGCCCGCTATCAGGAACTTGTGGAACTCGCGGTCGCGGGCAACCATGGTTTGCTCGTCACCTGCCTCGGCGGCCTTCTGCATCGAGGTGAAAAGCAGCCGCAGCCTGGTGAGGTCGGCGTCGGTGAGGTGGCCGACGGCGCGGTACGTCGCGGGCACCTCCAGCAGCAGCCGCAGCGACATGATCTCCTCGATGTCATGCGCGGTGGTCTGCAGGATGCGGATGCCGCGATTGCGCTCGAAACGGACCATGTTCTGGGCGGCGAGGCCGAGCAGGGCCTCCCGCACGGGGGTGCGGGAGACGCCGAGCTGGGTGGCGAGGTTGTTGACCGAGTGGAGGCTCCCGGGCGCCAGCTCGCCGGTGATGATCGCGTTGCGCAGCGCGGCGAGCACATCGGACCGGAGACTCCGGTGATGATGCAGAGGCTTCATCGTCTTCGGTTCTCCCACTCAACCGCACCGACATGCCGGAGACGAAAAGTAGCACCTGTTATCGATGGCAGGGCCGCCGAGTGGGGTGACCAACGGAGGGCTTGGCAGGTGCAGGGGTCACCTGTAGCGTGTGGCATGTTACACGCCAGTTACACGCCTGAACGGAGTCGTTCATGAAGTCGATGGCACTCGGCCACGGGGTGGACACACCCGTGCGCGGTCGTGCCATGGCCTCTGGCGGCGGGCCGGCCCGCATCCCGCGACCCGGGCGCTCGGGGGCGCGTTCAGCCGTGTTCACCTCCCTCGGTGGCGGCGTCTTCGCCGTCGCCGGACATCGCCCGGTCGAAGTGCGCACGCGCCGCCGCGCGGGCGGCATCGGGGTCCCCGTCGCGGATCGCCTCCACGAGCTTTCCGTGGCTTGCTATGGCGCGGCTGTGGCCGCGGCTCAGCGTCTCGACCGAGGAGCGCAGCACGTCGGCCAGGCCACCGTAGAGCCGAAGCAGCACCGGGTTGCCGGTGGCGGCCACGATCGCGGTGTGGAAGTCGACGTCTGCCTCGACGATCGCCGCGGTGCTGCGCGCTACGGTCAGCCGCTGGTATGCCTTGGCGATGGCGGCGACCGCCGCGTCGTCGCGGCGCATCGCGGCCAAGGCGGCCGCCTCCGGTTCGAGCACGCGCCGTGTCTCCAGGATGTCGTTCAGATCCTCCTGCCGCAGGTAGCGCGCGAGCGTGGGGCCGATCTCGTCATTGGACTTGACGTAGGTGCCGCGGCCGTGGCGGGTGTCGAGCAGGCCCGCGTGGACCAGCGCCCGGACCGCCTCCCGCAACGTATTCCGCCCAATACCGAGTGACGACGCGAGGTCGGCCTCCGTCGGCAGGCGGTCGCCCACCTTCCAATAGCCCGTGGCGATGAGCCGTCGCAGCTCCGCGATGGTGTCACCGATCAGACCAGATTGAGGAACAGGCTGCATGAGACTATCCTTGCCGTCGTGCAAGTCATCCCATGACCGGATGACATGTCACATCCAGGGTAGCCGTCCGGGGCGAGCCGCGTAGTGGCCACCCGAACGGCCCGCGGCAACAGGCGGATGCTCGGCATGCTCACCGGCACGCATGTCGTCAACGACATCTACGCCGGTGCGGTACCCGCCCTGCTTCCGTACCTCGTCGCCGAGCGCCACTACAGCTACGCCGCCGTGAGCGGCGTGGCGCTCGCCGCCACCGTCCTGTCGAGCCTCGTCCAGCCGGGCTTCGGTCTGCTCACCGACCGGTACCGGCTCGGCTGGCTGGTCGGCGGCGGCATGCTCGTGTCGGGCATCGGTGTCGGGCTGTCGGGCGTGTTCGACGGGTACCTGCTGACCTGTATCGCGGTCGCGATCTCCGGCATCGGCGTGGCCGCCTACCACCCCGAAGCGGCCCGCGCCGCGCGCCTGGCCTCGGGCGGCTCGGCCCAAGGCATGAGCGTCTTCTCGGTCGGCGGCAACATCGGCATCGCCATCGCGCCGGTGCTGGTCGCGCTGGTGCTCAGCCAGACCGGCGTCACCGGCACGCCGCTGCTCGCCGCGCCCGCGGTCGCGATGGGGGTGGTGTACGCGGTGTTCCGGGCGAGGCTGCGCCGGGCCGCCGCCGCCAACGGGATCGCGTCCCCGCCCAAGGGGCGTCCGCCGCGCGTCGGCGTCGACGACTGGCCCCGTTTCTGGGTCCTGGTCGGAGTGATCATCCTGCGATCGATCGGCTCGGTCGGCTCCGGGGCGTTCCTCGCCCTCTACGTCATCGACCAGTACGGCCAGTCGCTGTCGGTCGGTTCGACCGCGCAGGGGCTCTACGGCGGGGCAGGGGTCGCGGGTACGCTCCTCGGCGGCTGGATGGCCGACCGCCTCGGCCGGGTGGAGACCCTGCGCTGGGCCTACGTCGCCGCGCCGATCCTCATGGCGGGCTTCATCCTGTCGCCCAACGTCTACCTCGCGCTCGCCGCTGTGTCGCTGCTCGGGGTGGCGGCGTTCGTCCCGTTCTCTGTGCAGGTCACCCTCGGCCAGGAGTACCTGCCCAACCGCATGGGCACGGCGAGCGGCGTCACGCTCGGCATCGGCATCACCATCGGCGGCCTGTTCACGCCCGTCCTGGGCTGGGTAGCTGACCAGGCCGGGCTCGGCGCCGCGCTGTGGCTCGGCCTCGCCACGCTCGTCGCCGCCGCGCTGCTCTCGCTCGCCCTGCGCAATCCGGCGATCGTGGTCACCCCCGCCCCGGTACCCGAGAAGGTGACGCCATGACGACCCCGCGCGCCATCCGTCCACACGCGACACCCGCGGCCCCGCCGCACGCCAGATCGGCCCAGTCGACAGATGAGGGTTGCCGATGATCCGATTCGTGCTCCGCCGGCTCCTGCTCGCCGTCCCTTTGGCGCTGGGAGTCGTCACGCTGATGTTCATCCTGTTGGAGCTGGCCCCGGGCGATCCGGTGCAGGCCATGCTCGGCGACTACCCGGCGACGCCGGAGTACATCGCCCAACTCCGCGCCGAGTACGGGCTGGACAAATCATTGCCCGAGCGCTACCTCGCCTACCTGGGCAACGTCTTCACCGGCGACCTCGGCTACTCCTACTCCAACCGGCAGGAGGTGTCGGTCCTGATCGGCGACCGGCTCGGCGCCACGCTGCTGCTGACGCTGACCGGGCTGACGTTCGCTGCCCTGGTGGCGCTGCTGCTCGGCACGTGGGCCGGCACGTCGAAGCGCCCGTTCGCCGACCACCTCATCACGGGTGGCGCGGTGGCGGCCTTCTCGATTCCCGCGTTCTGGCTGGGGCAGCTGCTGCTGATCGTGTTCGCGGTCGAGCTGGGCTGGCTGCCGGTGTCCGGCATGACCAGCGTGCGGTCCAACTTCACCGGCCTCGCCCACGTCAGGGATGTCGCCCTGCACCTGCTGCTGCCCGTCATCGCGCTGTCGATGCGCGAGATCGGCGCGGTGTCTCGTATCGCCCGTACCAGCGTCAAGGATGTGTTGTCCCGCAACCACATCCTCACGGCGCAGGCGAAAGGGCTGTCGCGGCGGGCGGTGATCCGGGGGCACGTCACCCGCAACGCGTTGCTGCCGACGCTGACCGTCATCGGGTACAGCTTCGGGTTCGCCCTGTCCGGCTCGGTGCTCATCGAGACGGTGTTCGGCTGGCCCGGCATGGGCCGGCTGCTCTACCAGTCGATCGTCAACCACGACAACCAGGTGGTCATCGGCGTCGTGCTCGCCATCGCCGCGGCGGTGCTGCTGGCCAACCTGATCACCGACATCCTGTACGCGGTGGTCGATCCGCGTATCCGGCTCACCACGACGGAGGTGGCGTGATGAGCGCGATCTCGGCCACGACGGCACCCGTCGGCGGAGCGCGTTCCGCCTGGCGCAAGCTGATCGGGTACCGGCCCGCGCTGATCGGGCTGATCGTCATCGGCTTCTTCGTGCTGCTGGCGCTGCTCGCCCCGGTGCTCGCGCCCTATGACCCGCAGCGCACCACGGCCGACACGCTTCAGCCGCCCAGCGCGGCGCACTGGTTCGGCACCGACGCGCTGGGGCGCGACGTGTTCTCCGGCGTGCTGCACGGCGCCCGGATCTCGCTGCTCGTCGGCGCGATGACCGGCATCGCGGTGTTCGCGGTCGGCATCGTCGTCGGCGCGCTCGCGGGCTACTACGGCGGCAAGGTCGACGCGGTCCTGATGCGGATCACCGAGGTGTTCCAGGTGCTGCCCAGCCTGGTGCTCGCCCTGGTGACCGTCGCCGTGCTGGGGCGCGGCGTGTACTACATCGCGGGCGCCATCGCCCTGGCGATCTGGCCGCAGGTGGCCCGGATCGTGCGGGCACAGTTCCTGTCGCTGCGCGAGACCGACATGACTCTCGCCGCGCGCACGGTCGGCTACCGCGACTGGCGGATCATCGTCGGCGAACTGCTGCCCAACGCGATGCCGCCGGTCATCGTGCAGGTGACGGTCGATGTCGGCGCGGCGATCCTACTGGAGGCCGGGCTGAGCTTCCTCGGCCTGGGCGACCCCGACCGCACGAGCTGGGGCCAGATGCTCCAGACCGCGCAGAGTCACCTCGAAGCGTGGTGGATCTCCGTGCCTGCGGGCGCGGCGATCCTGCTGGTCGTGCTCTCCATCAACTTCGTCGGCGATGGCCTCAACCACGCCTTCCGTCCCGCGGCCCAGGAGAACCTGTGATGAGCGAACCCATCCGGTCCGGCTCCCGCGCCGGGCTCGACGTCAGCGGCGTGAGCGTGCGGCTGCGCACCGGCGCGCGGCTCATCGAGCCGCTGTCCGAAGTGAACTTCCACATCGCCCCGGGCGAGCGGGTCGCTCTGGTGGGCGAGTCCGGCTGCGGCAAGTCTGTGCTGATGCGCAGCCTGGTGCGGCTGGTGCCGCCCGCGGTGCTCGACCAGGTGCGCGGCTCGGCCCGCATCGGCGACATCGACCTGCTGGCGTCCTCATTGGAGCAGATCCGGGCGGTGCGCGGACGCCGTATCGGCATGGTGTTCCAGGACGCGAGCACCTACCTCAACCCGACCATGACGATCGGCAAGCAGATCGGCGAGGCGCTGCCGGAGAAGCTGCGTGCCGATCGGGCCCAGGCGCGGGCGCGGGTGTCGGAGCTGCTGGCCTCGGTCGGGCTCGACGCGAGGCCCGAGTTCCAGCGCCGGTACCCGCACGAGCTGAGCGGCGGCATGCGGCAGCGGGTGTTGATCGCGGTCGCGCTCGCGGGCGACCCCGACCTGCTGTTCGCCGACGAGCCGACCACGGCGCTCGACGTGACGGTGCAGGCGCAGATCCTGCTGACGCTGGACGAGGTGGTGCGCACCCGCGGCATGGGCCTGCTGCTCGTTACCCACGACCTCGGCGTGGTGGCGCAGATGTGCGAGCGCATGTACGTCATGTACGCCGGGCAGATCGTCGAGTCCGGGCCGGTCGCGGAGGTCTTCCGCGCGCCGCGCCACCCGTACACCAGAGCGCTCTTGGACTGCCTGCTCACCATCGACCGGCCGGCACAGGAGCTGCGCACGATCCGTGGCGTCGTGCCGCCGCCCGAGGCGTTCGGGTCGGGATGCCGCTTCGCCGACCGCTGCGACCAGCGGATGCCGGTCTGCGACAACGCCCCGGGCGAGTACGTCGTGGCGGCCGGGCACACCTCGCGCTGCTGGCTGCACGCCCCCGAGAAGGTGGGGAGCCCGCGATGACCGACGACGTGCTGACGCTTTCGGGCATCACCAAGCATTACCGGGTACCCCGGCGAGGGGCCTGGGCGTTCGGCCACCAGCCAGTCCACGCGGCCGACGACGCCGACCTGACGCTGCGGCGAGGCGAGACGCTGGCGCTGGTGGGGGAGAGCGGATCGGGCAAGAGCACGCTCGCCCGGATCGCGCTCGGCCTCACCAGGCCGACGCGCGGCGAGGTGGCGTTGGGCGGGGTGCCGCTGGCGTCGATGTCCCGCCGGCAGGTGCGCCGCGACTTCCGCAGCGCCGTGCAGGCCGTGTTCCAGGACCCGGCGGGTTCCCTGAACCCGCGCAAGACCCTGCTGGAGATCCTGCGTGGCCCGATGCTGCTGCACGGCAAGGCGAACCGGTCGACGGCCACGGCCGCCGTGACCGCGATCCTGGAACAGGTTGGGCTGTCGCCGGGCACGTCGTTCCTGCACCGGTACCCGCACGAGCTGAGCGGCGGCCAGCAGCAGCGCGTGGCGATCGCGCGGGCGCTTTCGACCGAGCCGCGCGTGGTCGTCGCCGACGAGCCGGTGTCCGCACTGGACGTGTCGGTCCGCGCCCAGATCCTCGAGCTGCTTCGAGACCTACAGCGGCAGCGGGGCATCGCGCTGCTGCTGATCACGCACGATCTCGCCGTGGTGCGGGCCATCGCGCACCGGGTGGCGGTGATGTACCTCGGGCGGATCGTCGAGACCGGCGACCCGGACGAGATCTTCACCGCCGCGCGGCATCCGTACACAAGAGCGCTGATCGACGCGACACCGCACCCGGTGCCCGGTGCCCGGCCGCTGGCCAGGCGCCTGACGGGGGAACCACCTTCCGCCATCCACCTACCCAGCGGCTGCCGGTTCTCGACCCGCTGCCCGGACGTGATGGACGTGTGCCGGGCGGTCGAGCCGCTGCCGCTGGCGGCCGGCTCTGGCCACGTCTCGTGTCATCTCCATACGCATCAACCTGTCGCCTCTTAGCGAACATCCTTGAAGGGACCCTTGACATGAGTCCACGAGCAGCGCGGATCGCGCTCGCCGCGACCGCGGCCATGGGAATGCTGCTGACCGGCTGTAGCTCGTCCGGCGCGTCGAACGCACCCGCCAGCGATGTCTTCGTCGTCGGTCTGAACGCCGAGCCGCCCGGTCTGGTGCGCGCCTTCTATCCCACACAGACCGCAAGCCACGTCGGCCTCGCGATCCAGGAGTCGCTGGTGTCGTCGGACGCCGCCGGTGACATCATCCCGGCGCTGGCCGAGTCGTGGCAGATCTCCCCGGACGGCACCGTCTACACGTTCAGCCTGCGCAAGGGGGTGAAGTGGCACGACGGCACACCGTTCACCTCGGCAGACGTGGCGTTCAGCCTCAACGAGGTGCTGCCGCTGACCGCGAACGGCGCGAGCGTCGCGCCGCTGATCTCCAAAGTGGAGACTCCCGACGACGGCACGGTGGTGCTCACCCTCAAGAGCCCATACGCGCCGCTGCTGGCCACGTTTACGCCGTCGGACTTCAACGTCATCCCGAAGCACCTGTACGAGGGCACCAACCTGAAGGAGAACGAGTACAACCGCAAGCCCGTCGGGACCGGGCCGTTCAAGTTCGAGAGCTGGGCCAACAACGACATCGTCCTGGTGCGCAACGACGAGTACTGGGGCGGGAAGCCCGGCGTCTCCAAGCTCATCTTCCGGGTGATCCCGGACGCCAACGCCGCGGTGCTCGCGCTCAAGACCGGTGAGATCGACTTCCTGCCGCAGACCAACAACCAGTCCGCGCTCGACCTGGAGAGCGACTCGAACGTGTTCGTCAGCAAGAACCGGGGCACCCGTTCGCTGCAGATCGTGTTCTTCAAGCTCGACCGGGCACCGTTCAACGACCCGGCCGTGCGCAAGGCGCTGTTCACGGGCCTCGACCGGGCGCAGATCAGCCAGACCGTGCTCAAGGGCTTCGGCGCCCCGGCGAAGAGCTCGATCCCGTCGACCTACTGGGCCTACACTCCCACCGTCGACTACACCAGCGCGTACGGGTTCGACACCGCGAAGGCGGCCGCGATGCTCGACGCGGCCGGGTACCCGGTGAAGGCCGATGGCTTCCGGTTCGCGGTGACGTTCCGCTACACCAATGGCTTCAACGGCAATCCGGAGCTGGCCCAGATCGTCGCCACCAACTGGCGCGACCTGAAGATCGACGTCAAGCTCCAGCAGGACGAGCTGGCCGTGTGGCAGGCGGCGACGTTCACCGACCGCGACTTCGACGCCTCGACGGTGCCTTATGACGCGCGGCTCGACCCGCATCTGGGCGTCGTGCGGGCGTACAAGTGCGAGACCCGCAAGGGCGTGCTCAACACCAACCCGTCCGGGTACTGCAACGCGAAGCTCGACGCCATCTTCGAGGCGGCGGCGCAGGAGCCCGACCAGGCCAAGCGCAAGGAGCTGTACCGCCAGGCCCAGGTCATCGTGAGCGAGGACCTGCCCGGCATCGCGCTCACCGAGAACAGCGCGCCGCAGCTCATCCGGTCGTCGTGGCAGGGCCGCGACGAGTTCTTCTCGCTCGGCACGTTCGCCGAGTTCCGCTGGGCCGCGCTCAAGCCGGCTAGCTGACGCACACGGCGGGTACCGGGCCGGGGCACGGCCCGGTACCCCTTCGGCGAAAGGAGAAGCCGTTGGGACGCCAGCAGCAGGCGGCCTCGTACCGCGGCTACCGCACGGCCGGGATCAGGCTGACCGAGGAGCTTGAGCCGGACCTCGCGCCGCACCGCGAGCGCGCCCGAACGCCGGAGGCCCGGGGCTCGCGCGAGTTCAACCTCGCCCACGTGGTGATGCTGGCGGAGCGGGAACTGCTGTCGCCGCCACACGCGGCGGCGCTGTTGTCGACGCTGCGCGAACAGGCGCAGGCGGGCGAGGGCGGCCTGCACGCCGACGAGACGGCGCTGATCCGGGCGCTGGGGGAGGACGTCGGCGGGCGGCTGCACCTCGGCCGCAGCTCCGGCGATGTGGGCGGGGTGCGGCTGCGCTGGGCGCTGCGCGAGTCCATTCTGGACCTTGTCGACGCGCTCAACACGCTGCGCGGCAGCCTGCTGAGGCAGGGGCGGGCCCACATCCACACCGTCATGCCCGGCTACACGCAGGGCCAGCACGCCCAGCCGACCACGTTCGGGCACTGGCTGTCGATGTGGGCCAACGTGGCGGAGCGCGACGCCCGCCGTTTCACCGACGGGTACCGGGATGTCGACCGGTCGCCCGCGGGCGCGGCGATCCTGGCGGGCACCAGCGCGCCCATCGACCGTCAGCGCACCAGCGACCTGCTGGGCTTCGCCGAGCCGCTGCCGCACACGTTCGACGCCATCCAGAGCCACGACACCGTGGTGGAGGTGGCGGGCGCGCTCGCCAACCATCTCGCGGGCCTGTCGCGCTTCGCGGGCGACCTGATGCTGTGGTCGTCGGCGGAGTTCGGCTTCCTCCGCTTCCCCGACCGGTTCTGCGGCACCAGCAGCGTCATGATGCAGAAGCGCAACCCGTACCTGCTGGCGCAGGCGCGCGAGCTCGCAGCCCGTGCCGCCGCCGCACACGGCACGGCGCTGCGGCTGTCGGCCGACCCGACGGGCTGGTCGGTACTGGAGTGGTCGGCGTTACACGGGGAGCTGCTGGATGTGTTCGCGGAGGCCGCGACCCGACTCGGCCAGCTCGCCCGCCTCATCGACGCCACGACCGTGTACGCCGACCGGATGGCCGCCGCCGCGGCGGCGCACTGGGCCCAGGCTACCGACGTGGCGATGGCGCTGGTGGAGTGGCACGGGATCGCCTGGCGCACCGCCCACCAGATCGTCGGCATCCTCGTGCGGCACAGCGAGGAGCAGGGCTGGACTCCACCGGAGCTGGCCAACGAGCACCTGCGCGCGGCGGCGGCCGAGTACTTCGACCGCCCGCTCGACCTGCCCGAGGACGTGCTCGCGGCGGCGAAGGATCCGGCGAGCTCGGTCGCGGCCCGCACGGTGCTCGGCGGGCCTGCTCCGGAACCTGCTCTGTCCGAGTTGGACCAGCTATCGGGCGGCCTGGCGCGCGACCGCGACTGGGCGGCCGGGCGGCGGGCCGCGCTACGCGACGCCGACGAGCGCAGGCACGCCGCCGCCGACGCGGTGATCGCGGACGGCTCGCGCCATGTATGACCTGCACGTCCACAGCGCGCCGGACGTGGTGCGCCGCCGCGCCGACGACCTCGACACCGCCGCTGTATACGCCAAGGCCGGATACCGGGGCTTCGTCCTCAAGAGCCACTACGAGCCGACCACCGGGCGGGCCGCCGCGGCGGCGAAGGCGAGCGGCCTTGACGTCATCGGCGGTGTGGCGCTCAACAGCGCCGTGGGCGGCATCAACCCCGCCGCCGTCTACACCGCGCTCAGCGCGGGCGGCCGCATCGTCTGGCTGCCCACACAGGACAGTCACACCCAGGCGGCGGCGGGACTGCCCCGGCTGTGCCAGCACGACGCGCGGCTGTCGTCGGCGCAGCTTGCCCTGCCGCCGCTGGACTGGAGCACCGAGGCTCCGCTGCGGGCCATCCTCGCGATGATCGCCGAAGCCGACGCCGTGCTCGCCACCGGCCACGTGAGCGCGGCGGAGATCGCCTGGCTGCTGCCGGTGGCGCGCCGCCTCGGCGTGCGCCGGGTGCTGTTGACGCACCCGACGTTCACCGTGCCCGCGATACCGGTGCCGCAGGCCGCCGACCTCGCCGGGCAGGGCGTGTACGTCGAGATCACCGCGTACCAGTTGCTGCACCAGCCCGGATGCTCCGCGCGCATGCTGGCCGAGCTGGTCAAGGCCGTCCCCGCCGACCGGCTGGTGCTGTCGTCCGACGCGGGCCAGCCCGACAGTCCTCCGCCGCCGGACGCGCTGGCGGAGCTGACCGACCGCCTGACCGGTGAAGGCGCCGACCGGGCGGTCCTCACCGCGGCCCTCACCGACAACCCGGAGCGGCTGCTCCGGCACTGACCACGGCAACCCCACCACGGCGACAAGGAGCGAACGTGAAGAGTAGGAACGTGCATTTCTACAGCGACGGGCTGCGGCTGGAGGGCATCGTCCACATGCCGGACGACCTCAAGGATGGGGAGCGCCGCCCGGCCGTCATGGTGTGCCACGGGCGCCTGGCCATCAAGGAGTGGGTGCCGTCGCGCTGGGTTCCGTACCTCACCGAGGCGGGCTACGTCTGCCTGGCCTTCGACTACCGCAACCTGGGCACCAGCGAGGGCACCCTCGGCACGATCATCCCGCAGGACGAGGTCCGCGACATCCGGCATGCGCTCACGTTCTTTCAGCAGCAGCCCGAGGTCGACCCGGACCGCATCGGCATCCTCGGCTGGGGCCTCGGCGGCGGTGTGGTCATCGCGGCGGCGGCCGAGGACGAGCGGCTCAAGGCCGTCGTGTGCGCGGGCGGCATCGTGGACGGCTACCGGTACGGCCGCGACAACATGACCTACCGCGAATGGCTCGACCGGATGAAGGCCATCGAGGAGGATCGCGTCACCCGCGTGCTCACGGGCAAGTCCGGGTACCTCGACAAGGCCGAGTTCCCCAGCGGCAACGCGAAGGCGGACGCCCACACCACCCGCTATGGCTACCGGCAGAGCCTCGCCTCCGTCGTCGGCGAGGAACGTGCCTCCGACCCGAAGAAGCTCGGCATCCCCGAGGCACTGACCATCGAGTCGATGGAGGCGCTGTACAACTTCCGCCCCACCGAGTCGATCGACAAGATCGCGCCCCGGCCACTGCTGGTCGTCCACGCCCGCGACGACGAGCACTTCCCCTTCGACCACCTGACCGAGATGTTCGAGCGGGCGGGCGAGCCCAAGACCTTCATCACCGTCGAGGAGGGCACCCATCTGAGCTGGATCGACCCGTCCCAGCCGGAGCAGAAGATCTACGTCCCCAAGGTTGTGGACTGGATCCGCGACAACCTCTGTTGATCTCCTGGCGCGGCCGGCAGCATGGCTGTTCCCGCAGCGGTAAAGGTTGTGCGCGCGAGCGCACAACCTTTACCACGCAAGAGCACGGCTTCGCCCGAACAGAGTTCCGTGCGAGCGGAGTGAGCACGATTGGTGACAACGGACAGGTCGGAGGAGAAGCCCTTGTGAGCAGCCCACCACCCGAGTCCGTCGCGATGGACCGGCGACAACTGCGCAGACTCGGCAAGGCGCTGTCGCGGGCGGTCCGCGGCACGGTCGGCACTGACGCCGCCACCCTCGCCGTCTACGCCACCGACTCGTCCAACTATCGCCAGGTACCGCTCGCGGTTGTCTTCCCGCGCGACGCCCGCGACGTGCTTGAGACGCTGCGGGTGTGCCGGGAGTTCGACGTGCCGGTGCTCGGCCGGGGCGCCGGGACGAGCCTCGCCGGGCAGGGGTGCAACACGGCCGTGGTCGTGGACATGAGCCGGTACATGAACGCGATCTTGGAGATCGACCCCGAGCGCCGCATCGCCCGCGTCGAGCCGGGCGTGGTCCTCGACGACCTGCGCGCGGCGGCGGCCGTACACGGCCTCACGGTCGGGCCCGATCCGGCGACGCACGCGTAGTGCACGCTCGGCGGCATGGTGGGCAACAACTCGTGCGGCACCCACGCCCTGTACGCGGGCAAGACCGTGGACAACATCGAGCGCCTGACCGTGGCCACCTACGACGGCGACGTGCTCGACCTCGGCCCGGTCGGCGACGACGACTACGCGCGCATCGTTGCCGAGGGCGGAGCGCCGGCCCGGATCTACGGGGCGCTGCGCGAGCTGGCACGCCGCTACGGCGACCTGGTGCGGCAGCGCTATCCGGACATCCCGCGCCGCGTCTCCGGGTACAACTTGGATCAATTGCTGCCCGAGAACGGGTTCCACGTCGCCCACGCGATCGTCGGCACCGAGTCCACCTGCGTCCTGGTTACCGAGATAACGATCAAGCTGGTGGACAGCCCGCGCTATCGGCGGCTGGCGGTGTTCGGCTTCGACGACGTGTACCAGGCCGCCGACCAGGTGCCGCATCTACTGCGCCATCCGCTGCTCGGGCTGGAGGGGTTCGACGGCACGCTGGTGCGCCAGATGCGGGCGGCCCGGCTTAACGTCGAGCATCTGGCGCTGCTGCCACCGGGCGACGGTTGGCTGGTGGCCGAGGTCGGCCACGACGACCCAGCCGTGGCCGACGAGCTGCTGAAGCGGCTGCTCGACGACCCGCCGCCCGGCGCGACCGCGATCGGCTACGGCGGGGTGCACGAGCAGCGCGGCGTGTGGGCGATCCGCGAGTCCGGGCTGGGCGCGACCGCGCAGCCGCCCGGCATGCCGCACAACCACGAGGGCTGGGAGGACGCGGCCGTCGCACCTACGCGCCTGGGCGAGTACCTGCGCGGCATCCGCGACCTGTGGGCAGAGTACGGCTACAGCGGCGCCTGGTACGGCCACTTCGGCCAGGGCTGCGTGCACACCCGCAACAACTTCGACCTCCGCACGGCCGAAGGGCTGCGCCGCTATCGCTCCTATGTGGAGCGCGCGGCCGACCTCGTGGTGTCCCTGGGCGGCTCGCTGTCCGGCGAGCACGGCGACGGCCAGGCCCGGGGCGAGCTGCTGGAGCGCATGTACGGCCCCGAGCTGATGACCGCGATGCGGATGTTCAAGACGATCTGGGATCCGCGCGGCCGGATGAACCCCGGCAAGGTCGTCGACCCCTACCCGCTGGACACTCACCTACGCCACGGCCCGCAGTACACGATCACCCGGCTCGCGGACGGCGTCGGCGCCCCAGCCGGTCACTCAGCGCGACGCCCGGTCGGCGGCAGATCCGCACGGCTGCGCGCCTCGCGGAACCATGAGCCTGCGCCGCGGGCGTGACCGGTGACGGCTGCAAGGCGTCGGTTGAACAACATTTCCAACGCTCCGGGTACGCCGACGGCGAACGGTCATGCGCGTAGCGCCGTATCGGCAGCGCGGACCTCGTGCAGCAGCGGCTGGCCCGCGACGAAGCGACCGACCTCGTCTACTACCAGCCGACCGACGCGGCGCCGCTCGAGTCCGATACTGCCGGCGATGTGTGGGGTGAGCACCACGTTGGGCAGCGTATAGAGCGGCGAGCCCGGTTCGGGTGGCTCGGGATGGGTCACGTCGAGGAGCGCGAATACGTCCTGACGCCGGCGCAGGACCCGGATCAGCGCGGGTTCATCCAGCACCGCACCGCGTGCGGTGTTGATGATTGTGGCACCCTCGGGCATCGAGGCGAGCAGTTCCTCGGTGATCAGTCCCGAGGTCTGTGGCAGAGACGGCGTGTGCACAGTGATTACGTCGGCGCGGTGAAACAGCTCGTCGATTCCCACGAGCTCGACGCCGAGAACGGCGGCACTCGCGGCGTCTACGTACGGGTCGGCGGCAAGCACATGAACGTCGAGTGTGGACAGCCGTTGGGCCACCAGGCGGCCGATCAGGCCGAGTGACAGTATGCCGACCGTCGAGCCGAACGTGCCGGGTGCCGCCGGCTGGGATGGGAACCGGCCGAGCTGGCGTACCGCGCGTTCGAAGCGGTGGGCGTGCTTAAGCGCCAGCGTCACCTGCGCGAAGGTGAACTCGGCGACGGGCACCGCGTTGGCTGTGGCGGCCGACACGATCGGGATGCCGGCGGCCCAGAACTCGTCGGTGACGATCGGCCGCACCGATCCACCGCCGTAGAAGACCGCACGGAGCCTGGTCGCGTGCGAGAGCAGAGTGCGGTCCAGGCGAGGGCCGCCCCAACCGGTGACGAGCAGCTCGACGTCGGCCAGTAGCGCCGGTCGCGTGCTGACCTGCTCAGCCGTCGCGTCCGGGCCGGCCCAGCGGACCAGGCGGTCCAGGTGGGCACGTTCCTCCGGTCCGTATACGTCGTCGACCAGGTCGCGCGGCATGACCAGCAGGGCCGGCGGACGGTGCGCCGCGTCGGCGAGCACCGGTGACGAGGCTCGGGGTGATGGGGACAACGCACAGCTCCTTCGTGATCGGCCACGCTGAGTGGGGAAAGACTCGGAAGTACCGACGCGAGTCATCGCCGGCGTGCCGGCACCACGGTTTGGTGCGCCGCCGTATGTGTGAGCGGCGCACCAACCCTCGTGCTTTGCGCAGAAACAGCCGGCGAGCGAGTCGAGCGCGACGGAGCAGCGGCTCACCCATCCGCGGCGGTCGCGCTGCCGGCAACGCCGCTACCCGCCAGCTCCGTCGTTGTGGTCCGGGCGGTTGTTGGCGCCGGGCTTGCTTGGCCGGAGGCGTTCCCGCTGGCAGGACTGAGCGACAGTGATGCTCTCGAAGGTGCTCTGCGTGGATGCGTAAAGCCCGACGCCGCCGCTGCGGACAACGGTGTCGCGAGCCTTCAGGACCTGAACGCCGTTCAACGTCACGGTGATGCGGTCGCCGTGAATCACGGCACCCAGTCGAACGGGGCCTGTCAACGGGTTGCTGATTGATGCCGTGCCCACCGTTACCGGACCCGACGCGTGGGCTTCGCGGATGATACTCGCGTACTGGGTTCCTTGGCTCGTCTTGCCAATGTGGATCCGGTACCCGTACGAGTCCGTGGTGTCTCGCAGCGAGATTCCCGCGTTACCGACGGATCCGTTGATCGTGACCGTGGTCTCCGCGACATAGTCGCACGCCTCGGAGAAGCGCGACGGCAGTGTCGAGTCGGCTAGGACGTGCGCCCTGCCACCGGCAGGAGGCGTGAGGTGCAGCTGACCCGAGGCGACGGACACAGCCCCTGCTATCGCTCGCCAATTGGCCTGATCGATCCCTTCCCTGATCACGATGTTGTCGAAGGTCGCGGCCCGCCGATGCGTGAAGGCGGCGGCACCACCCGTCGGCAGCTGTGAGTCGTCCGCGGAGATCGACGTGTCGCCGACTTTGGCGGTCAGATGCTTCCCGATCGCGGAAACGATCAGCTTGTGCGGGGTGTTGGCGCTGACGGGCAGTGCGGTCTCCGCGAGAATCGTGGTCGTCGCGTTGTATATCTTCACGAGCTGCAGCGTCGCCCCCGACGAGGAGTTGAGTACATTGGCCCGATAGTAGTTTCGGGAATCGTGGTAGCGGAACGCGAGACCGGTACGGGCCGTCGTCTGGCCGCGTACCCCAGGAACGATGTCCGCTGCCATAACCACGTCATCCGGTATATCTTGCAGCGCCGCGAACGACACAATGTCCGCGGTCGAGGTCTGTGCCAACTGCGTGTCCGGACCGGCGCCGGTTAGCGCCCAGGTGCCCTGCACCGGCGCCCAGCCGTCAAAGGATCCGTTGAAGTCGTAGACGGTGCGGTCCAGGCTGGCATCGGCGAACTCGTCGTCGAGCACGGGTGTCGGGGAAAACGACGCCTGGACCGACACGGTGATGAGGTCGCCCGTGCGGGTGAACGCGGTCGGGGTCTCGTTCACCTTCACCGCCTGGACGTTGGGCGCGTTGATGGAGAGCGTGCCGGTGAAAGGGTCCCCAAGCGAGATCCGGGCGGTCGCGCCTCGCAGTTCCACACTGACGTCGGACACCGGCGCGGATGCGGCGATAACGGTGGCACCGTGGTCGACCAGCGACGACCCGCGGGTCAACGCGTACCGGGTAAGCCCGCCGCCCGAAGCACGCTCGAGGTAAGCGGTCTCGGCGTTGGTCGTGGCGGCCCCGAACGCCCTCAACGAGGGAGTCGCCTCCCGCGAAAGGTAGAAGCGTCCGGTCGCGTCCGGCAGGCCGATTTCCATCGCGGTCGCCACGGAGTGACCCACCCCGGGCATAACGATGCGCCTCGCCGTCACCGCGGGCGCCGCGCCGGCCTTGCCGGGAACCACCACCGTGTCCAGTCCCGTCGACCCGGTGGCGCGCCAGTCGTACGACAGGTAGTCGACGTCCGTGAGTACCTGATCGCCGACGCGCACGGCGCCGTCCTCGTGGACCGTGGGGGTGAGCGCGGCGCCGGCCGGGGCCACCGGGACGAGCCGCACGCCGGCAACCGGTGGGGCTCCGGGCACGGTGTCAAAGCCGACCGTGGCGACCTTCGTATTCGGGTTGACGGTGACCGGATCACCAGGGAAGTGCCAGAGTTGCCGGTAATCGTGCGCGGCGGTGTCACCGGTGAGGTCGTCGGAGACGACCCAGAAGCCGGGCTTGACGAAGTAGACGGCGCGATCGTGCACGACCGGCCGGTAGCCCATCGCCGCACCGCGGTAGATGTCGAGGCCCGCGTTCGAGCGCCACAGCGACGTCGTGCGGGGGACGCCGGCGGTCTGCGGGAGTCCGTCGACCTCGATGGTGTTGTGCGCCTCGGTGGTGCGGCGCATCCAGTCGTTCGTCGCAGTCGCGCTGTAGTCCCCCACGCCGGAGTCGACGATCAGCGGACGCCCGTACGCCGCCATCACCAGGCTGAGGTCGTCCGGATGCCGATGCGAGGCAGTGTAGCTGGAATTCTGGTTGTTGATCAGCATGTACCGCGCGTCGGCGTCCCACCCGGAACGCTGTACCGCGAAGCTGATCGGAAACACCGTGGACGGCAGCGTCGGGGCGGTCCCCTCCGTTCGACCGGAGGCGACCCAGGTGAAATCGGGCCAGGAGTTGCGTGCACCGGTTCTGCCGATGGCGGCCGCACCCGCATCGGCGTTCGGCGAGTCGCCCACCATCGCGACCTCAAGATTCGGCTGACGGGTCGCGAACAGCGAATCCGCGATCCAGTCCGCCGCCTGGACGATCGAATCAGGAAGGGTCCGCCCGTTGGCATCCGCTACTCTGATGACGGTGTTGAGCAGATCCGCCACGTACGCCTGATAGTTGAACGCGGGCTCGCGGTACACACCGTCGCCCTTCACGTGCGCGCGCAGGAATCGCTCGACCGAGCGCACCGCGAACCACTCCCAGCCGGGCGATGCCGAGAACTCGGGCAGAAATACGGCTGCCGCGTAGACCGCGCGGGCCATGGACACGTACCAGTTGTTCCCGACATGTATCTGCATAACGCCAGTGAGGAACTTCGTCGTGGCGTGCACGCCGGACAGGTACGCCACGAGATCGCTCGCGTCGATGCCCGGGTCGGTCCGGAACACTGAAAACGCACTGACCAGCTGTGAAAGTCGCTTGGCGGCCGACAGGTTGCGGCCCTGTGGCCAGCTCTGATTGTCGGCGAAGAAGTCGAGCGAGATGTCCATCCATGCCGCCGCGTACGCCGCACGCTTCACCGGGTCACTCTCGTACGCGTAAGCGCTGATCAGTCTGGGCATGAACGCGAGGTCACTCATCAAAGTCTGCGCGCCGCCCGGGGTGGTCTGCGTCCCACCCCAGGCGTCCTGCCAGTCGACGTCGATCCGCTGCTCGGCGTCGTTGTAGAAGTCGCGGGTCTCGGCGCCGAACCGGAAGATCCCCGCCGCGAGCTCATCGGCGCTGGCGTCGCCGCCGCCCGCGTCCGCGCTCGGAGCCGGGTACTGGACGTCGGTGCGGCCCGCGTAGAACACTTTGAGCTCGCCCGCGGCGCCCGCTTCATCACCGGCGGCGAGCTTTGCCGCCACCGCGGCGAGTTCCGGACGCGTCAGGTCGAGCAGTCCGCCGAGATCCGACATGTCGGCCGCGGCGGCCCTGCCCGGCGACAGGACCGTCGCCACCAGAGCCAGCACGAGCGCCGCAGCGGCCCCCGCGCGGGCCCGGCGATGCGTGCACCAGGGAAAATAGCTTCGTCTCACTATGGTCTCCCTACCCGTGAGAGTGTTAGCTGAGTCCTTCGACCGCGCCCGGGAGCGCCGAAAGCAGTCCGCGGAGTTCGCGGCCCGGCTGGTGTTGCTCAACCCGGGTGGGTGCACTTCACGGCTCGGCGGCCGAACCGAACGGGTACGCCGGACCGGCCGCCGTGTCCGGCACGTCAGCGACCCGCCTGCTCCTCGTACTCCGCCTTGATCTTGTTGCCCACCCGGTCCATGAACTGCTTGATGGCCGGCTGCCACGCCGAGACGGGTTTGTTGCCCAGTTGGATCTCCAGCAGGACCGAGTCCAGTTCCTGCTGCTCGCTGGCCGCCTTGCTGGCGACCGTCTCCGAGTACAGCCCGAGGGCCGGGTCCGGGACGGCAAGCGGGGCGCCGGCGACCTGGTGGTCGTACTGGTCCTGCACGGCCTGGCGGTTACCGGGCTCGTAGATGACGGGCGATGCTTCGGCGAGGTACCGCACGGGCAGGAATGTCTGGCTGCGCCCGCCCTCGGTGAGGGTCGGGTCGGAGCCGTTGCGGCTGAACGTCTGGCCCTCGACGCCGTACCGCAGGGCCATGTACTCGCTGCTGCCGAAGGGTGAGCACAACCAGTTGAGGACCTTGAGAATCTGCTTGACCCGGTCGGCGTCGTCGGTCTTGGCGATGGCGGTGAAGCTGGACAGCGTCGGACCGGGCGTGCGTACCTGCGTCCCCTTGCCATCCCGGGTGGGCGAGAGCATGCCGGTCAGGCGGAAGCCGGTCACGTCTTTGGCCTGGCCGTAGAACTTGCCCCACCCGGCGTACCCGCCGACGGTGAACGAGGTCGTGCCGGCCAGCATCCACTGGTTGCGCTTGGTGTTGGGTGCGCCCGCGTGGTCGGGATGTATCACCCCGGACTTCACCAACTCGACGGTGTCCTGGAGGGCCTGCGTGAACTGCGGTGTCGTCCCGGTGTGGGTGAAGACGCCGTCCTTGGCCTGCCAGACGCCGACGCCGCCGGGCCAGTTGCCGGTGATCCCATTCATCTCCAGGAGCGTGTTGAACGGGATCTGCCCGAACGCCCAGCGGCCAGCCCGCTCGTCGGTCAACGCGGCCGCCATCTGCTTGAACTCGTCCCACGACGTGGGTTGGAGGCTGAGTCCGGCCTTGGCAAGCAGGTCGGCCCTGGTGTACAGCACGGTGCCGATCCGTGCCCGCGGCACCGGGATGCCCCAGATCCGTTGGTCGTAGACGGCGCCGCGCCAGGCATCGGTGGGCAGGCCGGCGAGGTTCGGGTAGGCAAGGACCGCGTCCCCGGACAGGTACTCGGTCAGGTCGGTGAATGTCGCCTTCAGCATGGCCGGCATCTGTTGGAAGACGCCCTGGATAGCCACTATGTCGGGCAGATCGCCACCGGCGATGGTGGTGGCGACCTTGCTCTTGTAGTCCGCCGACGCGACGTACGTGATCTTCAGCTCGGTGCCGAGTTTGTTGTTGAGGTTCTGCCAGTAGGGGTTCGAGCCGAGCGCGGGGGCGATCGGGTCGTACGTGTACGTCAGGGCCGTGACGGCCTCGCCCTGCACCGGCTCCGACGCGGCGCTGGAGGCGGTCGGGTATGTGAAGTATCCCGGCGACACCCCGGCCGGCTCGGCCGCCAGGTCGGGCGTGGCCGCGGTGACGGGCTTGTAGGTGGGCAGCTTGACCGGCCCGGTCGAGCCGTTCGACGAGCCCGACCCGCCGTCGCCGCACGCCCCGAGCAGCGGGCCGAGCCCCGCTGCCGCGCCGAGTGCCAGGACGCGACGGCGGCTGAAGGTAGGTGCCATGACGTCTCCTTCCACATTGTGTGGACGACCGGTCAGCCCTTGACGGCGCCGACCATCAGTCCCTTGGCGAAGTGCTTTTGGATGAACGGGTAGATGAGCAGGATGGGCAGGATGGAGATGACAAGAATCGCCATCTGGACCGAGATTTGCGGTGGCAGATTCTCCAGGTTGGAGCTGAGCTGATCGGACCCGATCGGGGTGTTGTTGACGACGTAGGTGCGCAGCACCAGTTGCAGCGGCCACTTTTCCGGCGACTGCATGTACAACATGGCGGAGAAGAAGGCGTTCCAGTACGCCACCGCGTAGAACAGGCCGATCACCGCGACGACGGCCTTCGACAGCGGCAGCACGATGCGCAGCAGGATGCGGAGCTCGCCGGCACCGTCGATATGGGCGCTGTCCAGCAGCTCGTCGGGGATCTCGAGGAAGAACGCGCGCATCACGATGACGTTGAAGGCGTTCACGAGCACCGGCAGGATCAGCGCCAGGTAGTTGTCGAGCAGGCCGAGTTGCTTGACCGTCAGGTACATCGGGATCATGCCCGGGTTGAACAGCAGGGTGAACAGTGTCATCAGCAGGATCGGCTTGTGCAGCAACGATCCTGGGCGGGACAGCGCGTACGCGAGAGCGATCGTGGCGACGAGGCTGAGCGCTGTGCCGACGACGGTGATGCCGACGCTCACTATCAGGGCGCGGGTGACGATGCCGCCGGACAGGACGGCCTGGTACGCGTCGAGCGTCGGTTCGCGCGTCCACAGGACGAAGCCGCCCGCGCGGGTGATCTCCGCCGGGCTGGCGATGCTGGTCATCAGCACCGCCCAGAACGGAACCACCACGGCCAGGCAGCCGAGGCCCAGGACGAGACCGCGGGCACCGATCCCCAGCCTGCTCGGCTCGCCCATCCAGCTCGGGCGCTCGCCGCGGCCCGACCGTGGCCGCCGCGGGCGTGCACCGGAGGCCGGGCGCACCGCGGTCGCGGGAGGCGTCACAAGTCCGCTCGTCATTTCGCGTACACCCCCTGCTCGCCCAGCGCGTGGGCCACCCGGTTCGCGCCGAGCACGAGCGCGACGCCGACGATGCCCTTGATCAGCCCTACCGCGGCCGCGACGCCCCAGTCGCCGCCGACGATCCCGTGGTTGTAGACGAATGTGTCGAGGACCTCGCTGGCGCCGGCGCCGACCTGGCCCTGCTGCAGGATGATCTGCTCGAACCCGACGGTCAGCGAGTCGCCGAGCCGCAGGATCAGCAGCAGGACGATGACTGGGCGGATGGACGGAAGCGTCACGTGCCACAGCCGGCGCGCCGCCGAGGCGCCGTCCACCACCGCGGCCTCCAGCAGCGCCGGATCCACTCTGGACAGCGCGGCGAGGAAGATGATCGTCGACCAGCCGGTGTCTTTCCAGATCACCTGTGACGTGATCATGAGCTTGAACAGCTCCGGCACGCCGATGATGTGGAATGTGGACATGTCGGCTGATCGCAGCCGGGTGTTGAGCATTCCGCCGTTGCCGAACATCTGCTGGAACAGGGCCACCACGATGACCCAGGACAGAAAGTGCGGCATGTAGAGGATCGACTGGGTGAGCCGCTTGAGGCGTTCGCTGATCGTCGCGTTCAGGACCAGTGCGAGGCAGATCGGCAGCGGGAACACGAAGACGACCTGGATGAGCGTGATGATCAGGGTGTTGACGAGCGCGTTGACGAACACCGGTTCCCCGGTGATGATCGGCCGGAAGTTCTCCAGCCCGACGAACGGGCTCTGCGTGATGCCCAGGAACGGCTGGTAGTCCTGGAAGGCGATGACATTCCCGGCGAGGGGCAGATAGTGGAACAGCAGCAGCACCGCGACCCCGGGCAGGGCGAGGATCAGCAGGACCCGGTCGCGTCGCCAGCGGTTGCGCAGGCTATTCATCGCCAGTGCCTACCGGTCCGAGCCAGGCCTCGACGGGCTGGCCGGACACGCACGCCTGAACGGCCGCCCTCAGCCGGTCGTCGGCGTTCGCCGCGACCGTCCTGCTCCGGGCGACCGCGGGTGCCGGGTCGGTAGCGATGTCGGTGACCGCAGCGACGACCCGCGCCGACGCGCGATGGTCCAGCTCGATCACCAGGTCCGGCGCCCCGAGGTCGGCGTACATCTGGGACTTCATCGTCTCGGTCGGCTGTCGAAGGTAGATGGTCGGGATCGCGTGCCGTGCGGCCAGGATCGGCGAATGGCACTCCATGCTGACCACCAGCGACGAGACGGCGTAGACGCCGGTCGCCTCCTCCAGCGGCCAGTACCTGTCGAGGAGCCGGACGTGCTGGAGCGTCTGCGCGCTGATCAGGTCGGGCAGGTGCTCGCGCGCGACCTCGACGGCGTAGCTCATCTCGGGCACCACGACGGCCGGCAGGCCGGTGACGCGTACCCAGGCTTCGATCGCCGCCGCCAGTACCGCCAGGTCCTGGTCCACGGTGGCCCGGTTGATGGCGTCGCGCCGGATCTGTTCGGGGGTCGGATCGGTGTCGTAGATCTTCGCGTAAGGGCTGTAGCGCAGCCGGGGAACGAAGCAGGCGAACCCGCCGGCCGCCAGGCCGAGACTGTCCAGCAGGCGGGCGGCCGTCCCGGCATCCGTGTAATCGAACGCGAACGTTCCGTCGGGCCCGAATGCGACGTCGGGCTTGGTTATCTTCTGGCCACGCAAGGTGGCGAGGGTCAGCGAGTCGCGGCAGTAGACGAAGTCGGCGCCGTCGAGCCGGTCCCTGACGTCGTCGTCGAGAAAGTTCGGCGGGAGCAGTTCGACCATCCGGGCCAACTCCGGCAACGTCGCCGCGGTAGGTGGGCACAGCGGATCTACGGTGACGCCGAAGTACCCGTACGGGCGACCGACGTGCCGGCGCCACCAGTCGATCTCGGTGTCCTGAAACGCGCCGGCGCCCGATCCGTGCACCAGGACGTCCGCGCCTTCAATGGCGGCGGCCAACTCCGGCGTGCTCGGCCCGTCGTGGCCGAGCGTGCCGTCGACGACGCGCAGATCGGGCAGCGCGTGTCGCAGCATGGACCGTTCGCGCTCCTCCAGCCGCACCGGCCAGAGGACGACCTCGGCCTCGGGAGCGAACCGCTGGAACGCCCGCACGACGCCAGGCGAGTGCGCAACGTCGCCGATGTTCACCGTCGCCCAGGACGACCGCAGGAGCACGGTGCGGCGTGCTGATGTCATGCATGCTCCCTCTGTGAGGTATCGTCGCTGACGAATCGTTACGTCACCGTAGACTTGGTGAGACGTTACGTCAACGTTTCGAGGGACGCAGACATGGCAACGCAACGTGACATCGCGCGCACCGCCGGAGTGTCGCTCGCGGTGGTATCGGCCGTGATCAACGGCACGACCCACACCCGGATGAGCGAGACCACCCGTGCGCGGGTCATCCAGGCGATGGAGAGCCTCGGCTACCAGCCCAACCACGCGGCCCGGTCCCTGCGGCTCAACCGCACCGGCATGATCGCGCTGATCCTCCACAAGCTCGACAATCCGGTCTACACCCAGCTGCTGCGCGGGGTGTACGAGACCGCGGCCGAGCGCGGCGACGCGGTCCTGCTGGGCGACGCCGAGGCGATGCGCTCAGGCAGCCAGTTCGTCGCCCGACTGCTCAGCCACGGCACCGTCGACGGCATCCTGATCCGCGACGACCGGCTGTATGACGACGAGGTGATGGCCGAGCTTCGCTCCCATCCCAAGCCGATCCTCACCCTGGACAACGCCCGGGACCACCCCTGGGTCGGCATCGACGACCACCGCGGGGGCGAGATCGCGACCCGGTTCCTGCTCAACCTGCGCCATCGCCGGATCGTCTTCCTCGGTGGGACCGAGGCTTCCCGGCAGCGCTACCTCGGGTACCGGCAGGAGATGCAGCAGGCCGGGCTGGAACCGGCACCGCACCTGGCCACCGGGTTCGGTGAGCAGGCTGGCGCCGACGGTCTACGGCAGGCGCTGCAACTGCCGGCCGCGCCGACCGCGGTCGTGGTGAACAACATCATGAGCGCCGTCGGGGTACTGGCCGCCGCCCGGGACCTCGGCATTGCCGTACCCGACCAGCTGTCGGTGGTCGGGATCCACGACGTCGGCCTGATGGAACACATGCGCCCAGCCGTGACCGCAGTCCGGATGCCCATGTACGAGCTCGGTCGGGCCGGCGTCCACGCGCTGTACGAGCTGATGGCGGGACGCCCCGGCACCGGCGGCGTCATCGCCGATCCCGAGCCCGAGCTTGTCGTCCGCGACTCGGCGACGGCCCTGTCCGGCGCCTGACCAGGCGCGCCGACGACCGCCCGCACCACGTCGCGGTCGTACGGCACGGGGGTGCCGCGATTCCGTCGGCTGCCGCGCCGAGCAACCGCCGGCTCGCCGGCGTTCCGGTGGTGAGCTGCAGATCGGTAGGGGAACAGCGTCACGGCGTTACCGTCGACTCCTCGTAAAACGCCGCTTGAAATAACGTTACGTCACTCTATCGCCCCTCCTCAACGGGCAGCCTTGTTGACGTTACGATTCGAGCCCATGGGCCAAGGTCACGTACGACTGCTGCTCACGACGGCACTCCTTCGGCAGCTCAGGATGTTCAGCGGCTGCCCCCGGTCATGGCGTTCGAGCGGCGGCCAGGCATGCTGACGCGGTGTCCAAGCAGCGGTACCTCGTTTCTGCACGACTACGGCATGGGCGGCCTGTGGTGGTGGATCCACGCCCGGTCGGCCCGGGAGGTCCTGGAAACATTCGCCGAGGTTGAGGTCGTCGACGCCCCGGCCGACGTCGTGCGCGCCGAGGGTTGGCAGCTGGAGGAGGTCGATATCGACGGATCGGCGATGCCCGCTGGCCTGGACGGGCTGCGCGCCAAGCGCGATGGGCAGCGCGCCCTGCCGGGCTTCGGTGTACTCGCTGGTCGGCAGGTCGTGTATCTGCGTCAGGAGTGGGACGGCGAGGATCCGGCGACGTACCTGACGCAGATCGGGCCTGACGGGCGCCGTGTCCGGCAGGTGGAGGTGGCCGGGGATGGGACCGCGATCAAGACGGACGTGGAGGACTGGCCCTTCAACCCGCCCTTGGTGGATCTCTTCGATCCACAGTTGCCCGACCAGGAGATCGACCGCGACGAGTTCGAGCGGGCGTGGGCGGCAGCGCGGTGGGAGAACGGCAGGAAGTCGGCGACGTAACGATGTCGTTGCAGCGAGGTGCGCCCGGTCTGCGGCAGAAGCGTGCCCCGCCCATAAGCGCGGGCTCAGAAGACGGCCGGAAAGTTAGGAACGAGTGGTCTGCGATGTGGTTCGGCTGAAGGTGCGTTTTACCGGGCGTTCGAGGGGTGCGACGCGGCGTTGTCAGGTGGAGAGCCAGAGCCGTCACTCATATCCCATGGCCGGGATGACCTTGCCGAGTGCTTCTTCGATGAACTCGCGGGTTTCGTCGTCGAATTGGTCGTTGCGGTTCGTCAGCTTGTGCGACTGAAACGTTGAAGGGGTGGCGAAGTCGTCGACGTCGAGCCGTTCGAACAGGGCGCGGCGCTGCCCGGGCCAGTCGGCTGCGAGATCTTCTGCTTTCACCTCGATGTATCGCCTGCCTGTCAGGTCGACCGTGTTCTTCCAGGTGAGCCATCGGTGGTAGACCGGCTTGAGGTAGGCGAGCGCGCTGTCGACGGTGGGCGGTGCCCATGGCTGGGCCAGGTGGGATGAGAGCACTGAGACCGGGTGACGCTTGATGTGCACGATGGTCGCTTCGGGGACCAGCTCCCAGAGGAACTCCATGCACAGCAGGTTGAACGGTGTCTTCTCGCACCAGGTCGGCTTACCCGCGTCGGCGGCTGCTCCGCCGAACATGGTGTCGATCAGGCCCCGCAAGATTCCGAGCAGTTCGCCCCGGTCGCTGAAATACCTGGGAAGTACCCGCCGGCGGCTCAGCGGCTCGAACGGCCCGGCAGGCCAGTCGGCGTTCCCGAAGCCTTCCGCGGGCGCAGGTTCGTCGTATGCGTACGCGATCAACCGCGGCCAGAGCTGTTGCACCGCGTCGCGGTAGCGCCGATCGCCGACGAGCTCGGGAACGGTTTTGCCGCGATCGTCGCGCCGTCCGGGCACTCGTACGGTGAGGAGATCGCTCAGCCGGTGCAGAGCGTCCTCACCGACGGTGGGATCGTATCGATCGGTGAGCGCGTCGGCCAGGTCCCGCAGGCCACCAGGATCGATTAGGAACCTGGTCTCCATGGGAATCCGGTGAATCAGCGGATGTTCCCCGATGATGTCGGCGATCCGTGACGTTCCCGAACGACCCGTACCCGCAACGAAGACCGGTGAGGGGGAAGGCATGGCGAGCAGTCAAACTCTCAGCCCGGCGCCTGTGCAATCCCTTTATCCCCTTCACCCGCTGCTACGGGCTCACCCGCACCCGCCGCGCCGAGTGCGTGCCAGACGGCCGCCTCCAACAACCGCGCAACGAATAATTGAAGCTTCACATCGACTACGACGGCAGCCACAGTGCGGTAGCCAACGCCAACTTCGGCTTGCCAGTCGATCAACCGCCACCCGGCGGGCGTGCGTAACCTGTTGTCGGGGTGCCGAGCAATGCCCGTTGCGCGACGCGCACGGCGACGCCCACTCGACCGCGCGTTGGGGTTCGAGTCGGCTCTGAGATCCACGTTCGAAACGCGACCTGACCTGGGGTGTTGGGTTTGGGGGGTGTGGCGGGATCGACGCAAACCGATGCCCAGTCGGTGCTACGCCTACACGGCACCATAATCCTGAGCCAATAGGCGGCAATTTACCCGAACGAAAGCTGAAGGTAGTACGGCTGGCGCAAGGGGCCGCCGGCGTCCGCCTCGTCGAGTAGGCGCGACGACCCGGTGGCCCTGGCCATACCCTCACCTTGTCGTGGGAGTCCTGAGGGCTTTGGCGAGGCTGGTTTCGATTGCAGCCGCATGTGCGGCGCCGACGCGCGCCATCAGCGGCATGACAGCGTATGTGACCTTGGCGTAGGGACGGTGCCGGGTAGGACCGCGCCCGGCGGACCGCACGGCACCACCGTTTCTGGCAGCATCCGTTGGATGCGCAGGCTGATGGTGCTCCTTCTCGTGATAGTGGTTGCTGGCTGTGGCGATGGTGACGCGACCGAGACGGGAGCTACCGAGCGGTTCGCCCAGGGCGGCGTCAGTATGGAGCCGACGGTCAGGTCCGGCCAGGTCATCACTGTGTGGACGGTCACCGGCAGGTATGAGCCGCGGCGCGGCGACGTCGTGCTGTTCCGTTCTCCCGGCGGCCTCTGGGGTGACCACAAGGTGCCGCTGCTCAAACGTGTCGTCGCGGTCGGCGGTGAAACCGTCGCCTGCTGCGGTGCTGCGGGGACGGTGACGGTCGACGGTAGGCTGCTGGACGAGCCGTACGTGGCCGAGGACGCGTCGCTGGACGAGTCGCCGGACCCGAATCACTGCGGGCCGCGCCGGATCAGCGCTCGGCGCTACCAGGACTTTCGCGATGAGGGTTACGCGACACGGTGCTGGTGCCCCGGTTGAGGATCAAGTCGCCGGCCCGGCGTAGCACCTGCGCCCGGGTGCGGTCGCCGTGGTCGGCGGCCAGGAAATGCTCGCCGATCAGCAGGCAGAAGGCGAGCACGCTGCGCGCCTCCACCTCGTCCGGGTCGGTGCAGAAGGTTCCGATCATCTCCCGCAGCAGGTCCATCCGTCGGTTGTCGACGCGCCGCAGTCGCTCGGCGACGGCCTCGTCGCGCCGGGCCCAGTCGCGCACGGCCAGGTCGATCGGCAGCAGGTGCGCGCTGAAGGTCAGCAGGCCGGCCCGGGTGATCTTCGTTCTCGCGTCACCGCCCTCGCGTTCGACGCGTTCGAGCGCGCTGTCCGTGCTTTCCTGCTCCCAAGTGTCCAGCATGGCTTTCAGTAGGGCTTCCCGGTCAGCGAAGAAGCCGTAGAACCCGCCCTTTGTCACGCCGAGGCTTTTCGCCAGGGCCTCCACCCGGACGGCATCCGGCCCACCAGCCGCAAGTGCGTCCAGCCCGGCTGCGATCCAGCGCTCTCGCGGCGTACGAGTCTCGAATTTGATGTGACTCACCTCACTGTATACGCCGCCGTATATGGACGCTAGCGTCGCCCCTATACGGCAGCGTATACGAGGGAGTCGCCATGGATGTCTTCGGCTCAGTCGCCGACCAGTACGAAACCGCACGCCCTGGCTATCCGCCCGAGCTCGCCGACGCCATCACCGACTACCACGGCGGCACCCCCTCTCGCGTGGTGGAGGTCGGTGCCGGCACCGGCAAGGGCACCGAGGTCCTCGTCACCCTCGCCGCCCCGCTCACCTGCATCGAACCGGACCCTCGGATGGCCAGCCGGCTCACCGACAAGTTCCCACAGGCCCACGTTCTCCTCAGCACCTTCGAGCAGTGGCGGCCACCGCCGGAAGGCGTCGCCCTGCTGGCATGCGCAATGGCCTGGCATTGGCTGGAACCGGCCACCCGCAACGCGAAAGCCCGCGCCGCTCTCACGGCCGGCGGAACCCTCGCACTGTTCGGACACCGCTACGGCTATGCCGACCCGGACCAGGCCACCGCCATCCACACAATGCTCGACACACTCGACCCCACCGCGAAGGAACGTCCTGCTGACTGGATGTACCACGACGTCATAGCCGCCGGCGAGTTCACCGACGTCCACGTCAAACGGTTCCGGCGCAAGCTGCCACTGACCCGCGACGAATACCTCGCGCTGGTGAGCACGTTCGGCCCGTTCCTGGCCCGCCCGCCGCAACTGCAACGTCAGGGCCTCGACGCGCTCGGCCGGCTGGTCGACGACTTCGGCGGTACCATCACCCTCGACCTGCTTACGACCCTCACCCTGGGCCGGGCGGCATGAACCCGATGCTGCTGCCGCTCGTCGCCGCCCAAGGACTTTGGCTGCGCGCCACCATCAAACCCGCACCCGAAGCCGGCGGCGCCACCAACGGCACCGTACCCGGCGTCTCCGGAGCGCCGCTGCACCTCGCGGTGGTCGGCGACTCCACCGCCGCCGGCTGCGGCGCCACCCACCACACCGAGGGCTTCGCCGCAGCACTCGCCCAGCGGCTCGCCGCCGACACCGGCCGCCCGGTCGCCTGGGAGACGGTGGGCCGCTTCGGTGCCACCGCCCGGCGGATCCGGCATCAGCTCGTTCCCCGCCTCGGCGATGATCTCGACCTGGTCGTCCTGCTGGCCGGCGCCAACGATGTGATGGCCGGGCGCAGCCCTGCCCAGTGGCGCGACGACCTCACCGCCATCCTCACGGACCTGACCGGCCGCGCCCGCCAGGTTGTGGTCGCCGGGAACCCGCCGTTCACCAAGTTCCCGGCCCTGCCCGCCACCCTCGCCCGCTACCTGAGCGAACGCGCCGACACCCTGGACCAGGTCTCCCGGCGGATCTGCGCACAGAACCCGGACCGGACCGCCTTCATCAGCTCACCCGCAGGGCAACCGCCGCCGGAGTTCTTCGGCAGCGACCGCTTCCACCCGTCCGCCCTCGGCTACCGGCTGTGGGCTGAGGACCTCGCGGCCCGTCTCACCCGGTAAGCACGACCCAGTCCTGGCGTGACAGGCCATGCATGCCGTGGGTGACCTCGTCCAGGATGCCGGCAGGCAGCAGACGCGTCCCTACCCATCCGCGCGTTTCCATGTTGGCAGGTCGGGCCGCTAAAACTCACGGCAGAGGTGGTGCCGTCCGGCGCGTCGTGGGTCTTTCAACCAAGAGGGCGTTGGGGTTCGAGTCGCCTCGGAGATCCACAGTTCGAAACGCGACCTGACCTGGAGTGTTGGGGTTCGGCCGCAGCCTCGGCATCGGCGTCAACTCCGACTACGACCTCAACCGCTGCGCGACCTGACCAACGGCGAGCTGAAGCGGGCGAGCGCGTCACTCTCGTCCAGCGACACGGTCGAGCTCCGGCCGGAGCAACCCGTGCCGGGCGAAAACGACCGTGCGCGCGGAAGCCCTGGCGAAGGCCCTGCGCCGGGACCTTGCCCGGCGGCCCGGCATTAGCGCCGCCAAGGTGATCATCACCGGCGCCGCCGACCACCCCCATCTCGCCGTCCGCCTCGACGTACCGCCCGACACAGACCTGGCCAGCCTACGGGCCCCGTCGAACCCGACGACCAGCTACTGCTCATCCAGACCAACGAATCCGTGTCGACCAGCTGACCAGGTACCCGCTCAGGTCGGGTTACCGGTCGTGGCTGTCTCGCTGGTCGTGCTGTGCCGGTCCGAGGCGTAGGTTGGTGCTGGCGTCGCCGGTGGCGGGTCGTAGGGGTCGATGAGCGGGAACGAGTGGTGCTCGTGGGCGACGACCCATCGGCCGTCCTGCTTGCGCAGCCCGAGCGTCAACCGCAGACGGTTGTTGGGATTGTCGGCGAAGTCATGCTCCGTACCGCAGGCAGCAGGGCGTACGCGAAGGCGACATCCTCGCCGGCTGCGATGTCCAGCGACTCGAGTTCGAACGAGGCGCCCTGGGCCTGCCACTGGAAGAAGGGTGGCCAGGTCTCGCGGTAGGCGTCGAGGCCACGCACGCCCTGATGCGGTGGCGGCACGTCGAACATCACGATGTCCTCGGTGTGGTCGGCGAGGACCGTGGTGAGGTCGCCGTGGTGTACCGCCTCGGCCCAGCGCTCGACCAGGGTGCGGATCTGTTCCTCGTTGGTGGGCATGTCAGCTCGGTCCTTCCGGGTTGACGGTCCTTGCCACTACAACCCCGGCCGACCCGCAAACTCATCGCGCGCCTCGCACGAACGATCGCCAGCCGACATCCCGCCTGATCGCCGCTGGGTCGGTGGTTCACCGCGAATCAGCTGGTGAGCTGCCCTTGGAGCGCACGTAGTGCGCACGTACCCGGTTACGGTTTCCGCAGTCGGCGGAACTGCACCAACGGCGGTTGTGCTGGCGAGATGCGTCGAGGAACACCCACCCGCAGTGCTGGTCTTCACAGCGGTGAAAGCGTGCGACCGAATCCGACGTGAGAAGCCTTGCGAACTCCAGGGCGAGCCGGTGCCGAGGGGTTGCCAGGTCGAGAGTCGTCGGTGTCCATCTCCACGCTCCGTCGGACTCGCGATGCAACTGACTGTTGGCGTGAGCGGAGAGCAGGAGGTGTTGGAGTACGCCGGGGTGTCCGTCCTCGTTGAGCGCGTTGTACGTGTCCTCGCGCATCTCGACCACCAGCGCGTGCTCGGCGGCCGCGAGCTCGGGCTGTTCGTTCGCCTGCCGAGTGAGCGGCTCCACCTCGGCGCTGGAGACCAGTGCGGACTGCTTCACCCATGCGAGTAGATGAAGGTATGAGGGCAGTGTCTCGTGCCGCCGCGACGGGTCGAGTCGCCAGCCGACCGTGTTGAGGAAGTCGACGGCGACGTCACCGCCAACTCTCGAGGGTGTGACGTCCGGCAACGGCATGACCCTAACTCCTGTAGGCGCAGTTGCATGTTAGTGTACCCGCTAATGGCCAAACAAGTTCTAGGGAGTTAGGTATGCGGCGGTTCGCCCCGTTCGGTGTGCTGTGGGCGTCGCAGGCGACGTCCAACACGGCAGACGGGATCTTGGCGGCGGCCGCTCCGCTCCTGATGGCGTCACTGTCCCGCGACCCTCTGGCGGTCGCGGGAATGACCGTTGTGCAGTTCCTGCCCTGGCTGCTGTTCACCCTCCCGGCGGGCGCGTTCACCGACCGGATGGATCGACGGCGCATTCTGGTCGCCGGAAACCTGCTCCGCGCCGTTGGCTTCGCGCTGCTCGCGACCTCGGTCGCGCTCGGTTGGGAGAGTGTTTGGCTGCTCTACATGGCGGTCTTCATTGCCGGAAGCGCCGAGACGCTGGTGGACAACGCCGCTCTGACCGTTCCACCACGCATCGTCGCCCGCCAGAGACTCGAACGAGCCAACGGAAGGCTCTTCGCCACCCAGTCGGTCATCAACACCTTCGTGGGACCGCCAGTCGGCGCGCTTCTGATGGCGTTCGCCGCGACTCTCGCGTTCTTCACGAGTGCTGGGCTCTTCGTCGTCGCCGGTCTGGCCGCACTGCTGCTTCCGCAGCTTCTGCCGACGGCGCGAGATCAGACCGCGGGGCACCAGACGCCCAGCTCCGTCCTCGCGGACATCAGGTCGGGCTGGACCCACTTCTGGAGCCACCGCTTGTTGCGTCGAGTGGCGTTCATCTCTGCGGCCATCAACTTCTTCGGCACCGCGACCGGGGCGGTCCTCGTCCTGCTTGCGACCGGTCCGCTCGGCGTTTCCGAGGCGATGTACGGTCTCTTCATCGCCGTCCCGGCCGCTGGGGCTGTCCTCGGCTCGCTAATTGCCGAGAAGGTCATCCCACTGATCGGCGGTGGACCAGTGACATGGTCGGCCGCTCTCATGCCAGCAGCCAGCTATCTTGTGCTGGGCTTGACCACCAGTGTCGTCCTCGCGCTCGTCGGTATGTTCTTGGCCGCGGTTGCCACAGCCTGCAATCAGATCGTCGTTTCCACCCTGCGACAGGCGGCCGTTCCTGATCCTCTCCTCGGCCGTGTCACCGCCGCCTACCGACTCGTGGTCCTCGGCGTCGTCCCGTTCGGCGCGATGACCGGCGGGATCCTCGGCTCCGCCTTCGGTGTCCAGCAAGCTTTCGTCGTCTCCGCCGTCGGAATCACCCTCGCGGCTTGCGTTCTGGCTCCGCGTGTCACGACCTCGGCACTGCGCCGCGCGGAGCTGGCCCGAAGCGCATAGGGGCGGCCGAGGACGAGACGAGGAAGGTCTTCGAGCCGACGCACCGCCTCCGTAGAAACCCTCCCATTTCGCGGCTGTCGGCGCGGGTTATCACTGCTTTCCGGTTCCTGACTCGACGGCCCGCGGGGGCACGGTTCATGCTGCGCGGGTCGTCGTCACCAAGGTTGGAAGGAAAGCTTGCCTTCGTCTCACCCTGTCCCGCGTCGCCCGCCTGACCGCGTCTACCGCGGCGGCGACCGCGATCCTCGTCCTCGCGGCCCAGGGCCCGGCCAGCGCCGGCGACTCGGCCGGCCGCTCTGGCCCGGAAAACAAACCAGCGAACGCCTCATCGGTGAACAGCGGACCAAGGACATCGCGCAGCCGCATACCAAAGGTCGTCTTCGGAAACGCTGCACGCGCCACCCGCGCGGTTTCCGTTGGTACGCCACGAGCCTCACACGGTGACAGTGACATCCCGACCTCCCCAGACCGTCGAACTCTGTCCTTTATGGACAACAGCGTCCAGGACCAGGACCAACCAGGCCGGTAACGACACACCCCGAATTCGCGAGCGGAGTCCGAGCAGGCCGCGCTCAAGTGCGTGTACCTGGCGGTGAGAGCCTGGACCCGACTGGCAAGGGCCGTAAACGCTAGGTCACCCGATGGAAGCCGCCTCAACGCATTCGAGATTACCTTCGAAGGCCGCCTGTCCGCAGCTCGAAAGTAGACACTCAACAAGATCCAGTTACACCGTTATCTTTGACAGACCCTGTTGATTGTTGAAGCGCTGTGCCTGGCCCGGGGTGCCGGGCGAGGATCGCGGCGGGTGTTGAGGTAGATGGCGCCGAGGTCGACCTGAGGGCTGCGTCTGGCCTCTGCGTCGGACGAGGATCGCAACCGGTGGGTCCCGTCCGCCGGAGAAGCGAATCTCCGTGCTTTCACCTCGGGTGAGGACCATTTCTCCGGCGGACGGGCCGGTGTTGGTCGAGGATTTCCGCGACGGTTGCGAGGCCGTGTCCAACTGCGGTGCTCGGGCTCACAGGTGGTGGTAGACGGCGGCGAGGGACGGTCTCGGCGGTCGCTGCGGCACCGACGTTGGCCAGTGGTCCGTCGCCGGCCCCGACGACAACCGGTGTACCAGAGGGAATGCCGATGTGGTGGCCGGCCTTTCCGGACAGCCGGAGCACCGTCGTTGTCGGTATTCTTGGCCGCGTCGAGGCCGATGAGTCCGTGCATGGCCGAGCTCATCAAGATGGCGACCACTTCGGCGTCGCCGGCTGCCGCCATGCACGCGGACATCGCCTGATGGGTGGCGGCCAGCAGCACGTCGGGATCCTGGACCTGCCAGCGTGGGGCGGGCTGGAGCATCGGGTACTCGCGGATGACGACGTGTCGCCACGTGCTGTCCACGGCGAACGCCACTGCCTTGACGCCCGTGCTGCCGACGTCGACGCCGAGCATGATGCGTCGTTGCCGTTTGCCCGTCACAGCGGTGCCAGCATGTGGTGTGTGTACCTTTCGACTGTGCGGGCTAAGTCGGTGTCCGCTGCCAGGTCGCCGTCGAGGTAGCGAATGGGCGGTTCGTACGGCGTCCTGGATGGTGCCGGAGTTTGCCCGGGTCAGTAGGTCGGTGGCGGGGTCTTGCGTGGGCGCGCCTTCGCCTCGCAGGTGGCATAACCAGGCGGCAAGGGACGCGGGCGGCGCCGTGTGGTAGGCGGCCGGCGTGCCGTTCGGCCCGCGCCACCGGCACGATCCGCGGTGGGAGTTTCTGCGATCCGTCGGCGGCGATCTGCGCGAGCCGGTGTTTGATGTGTTGGTTGCTGAATCGCGTCCGCAGTGCGGCTCGGTAGCGGGTCATCTCGGTGGGCGGCAACGCGAGGTGTGTCGCGACCTCGTCCCACCACTGGTCCACCCAGCCTTGGAGAATGGGGTCGTCGAACGCCTGCGCGACGGTGTCGTGGCCTCGTATGCCGCCGGCGTAGGCCAGCAGGGAGTGGGCTCCGTTAAGCATCCACAGCTTGCGGTTCTCGAATGGTGTGGTGTCCTCGACGAATTGGGCTCCGACCTCGTCCCATTCGGGGCGTCCGGCGGGGAAGTCACCGGCCAGGACCCACTCGGTGAAGGCTTCGGTGACGACCGGGACATCGTCTTGGCGTCGCGATTCGGTTGTCACCGCGTCGATGTCGTCCGCGGTCGTCGCGGGCGTGATCCGGTCGACGACCGTGCTGACCCAGGATATGTTCGCGGCTATCCAGCGGGACAGGGCCGGATCGACGGCGTCGGCCACGGCGGTGACCACCTGTTTGGCTCGGGCGCCGTTGCCGGCCAGGTTGTCGCATGACACCACGGCAAGCGGCCTGCCGTCGGCCGCCTGACGTGCTCGCAGGCCGTCCGCCAACCGTCCCGGAACGGTGCGCGGCTGGCTACCCGCGCGTAGGCGTTCGATGTCGTTGCGGAGGTCCTCGTGGTTCAGGTCCACCTGGCCGCCGGGGGTCAGGGCGGAGGCGGCCTCGGTGACGGTGAGCGTGACCACCGCCAGCTGCGGTGAGCGCAGGTACATACGCCATTGGTCGCCGGCCCTGGCGGTGTGGGCGTGCGAGATGCTGCTGATGACCTCGTGCCTGGTGGGCTCGCCGGCGATGCGCAGGGTGTACAGGCAGTCCTGCTCGCTGAGGGTGGCGGCGAGGTGTCCGCCGCGGCCGCCGAACGCCGCGATACCCCATCGGTCGGCGTCCGGTGCGTGCTCGGTGTACCACGCCTGGTGGGCGCGGAAGAAGTTCCCCAGTCCGATGTGGACGATCCGCACCGGGGCCGGTGGCCGGCCGTCGCCCGCGGTTCGGGACAGCCTGGTCGCGGTCAACCTACTGTCAGTCAAGTTTGAACGCCTTTCGCGGGTTCCGCACGACGAGTTGGTTCGTGATCGCGAACGCCTCCTCTTCGCTGATCTGGTGCCGCATAACGAGTTCAGCGAGCATGGCGCTGTCGAGCCGGCGGGACATGTCATGCCTTGCCGGGATGGAGCAGAAGGCGCGGGTGTCGTCCACGAAGCCGGCCAGGCGGGTGAAGCCGGCGGTTTCGGTGACCGCCTGCTGAAACCGCCTGATGGCCGCGGGCGTGTCCGGGAACCACCAGGGAGCGCCGATGAAGACGGCGGGATAGAAGGCCGCCAGTGGTGCGATCTCCCGTGAGTAGCTGGTCTCGTCCACACTGAACAGGACGAGATGGAACCCGGACGCGGTGCCGAATCGGTTGAGCAGCGGACGCAAGGCCCGGTGTACTCGGCCTGGACCGGTATGTCATGGCCGGTGTCCGGGCCGAACCGCTGGAACAAGGGTTCATGGTGATTGCGATACACGGCTGGATGTACCGTCATCACGAGCCCGTCCTCGGTGGACATCCGCGCCATCTCGAAGAGCATGTGCCGGCGGAAGGCGGTGGCCTGCGCGGCGGAGGCGGTGCCGGCGACCGCGGCGGCGAAGATCCGTTCGGCCTCAGCCGGCGGCAGCGGCTCGATGCCCAGGTCGACAGGTGCGTGGTCGGTGGACACCGCCCCGCGTGTGATGAAGTGTTGCCTGCGCGCCTCGAGCGCGGCGAGGTAGCCGCTGTAGCATCCGGCGTCGATGTCGGCGGTCTCACCGAGACGCCGGACTGACTCGACCCATCGGGGCAGGCGGGGGTCGAGGTAGGCGTCGGGGCGGAAGGTCGGGATGACCGTTCCGCGCCACGCCGAGTCGTCTGCCAGCGCGCGGTGTGCGGACAGATCGTCGCACGGGTCGTCGGTCGTGGCGAGGACCTCGATGTCGAAGCGGCGGTACAGGGCCCGGCGTCGGTATGCGTCCTGGCTCAGGCGTTTGGCGACCTCGTCGTAGAGCTCGTCGGCCGTGTCGGGACCCGGTCGGAAGGTGACGCCAAAGACGTCCGCAAGCTCATGTTCGAGCCAGAAACGCACCGGGGTACCGGCGAACGCGTCCCAATGGGCGCACAGCAGCCGCCAAGCGGCCCGTGCCTGTGGCTCGCTGAGCGGCTCCTCTCCGATACCGAGTCGGTCCAGCGCCACGCCGTTGGCGTGCAGGATCCGAGTCACGTAGTGGTCGGGCGTGATCAGCAGGGTCGACGGGTCGGGGAACGGTTCGTCCCGAAGCAGCAACCGGGCGTCCACGTGGCCATGCGGTGAGAGGATCGGTAGCCGTTCGACGGACTCATACAGCCGGCGCGCCAGGCGCCGGGCCGGTGGCTCGATTGGCAGCAGCCGGTCAGGATGCGGCCGAAGCGATGTGGATGACCGGGACACCGGATGGCCTACCAATCGTGCATGGAACCGTCGGTCAGGCGGTTCACCGGTAGGTAAGCGGCCTCGTACGGGAACGCCTTGGCGGCCTCGTCGTCGTAGTCCACGCCGAGCCCGGGTGCCTCGCTTGGCATCAGTGCCCCATCCGCGAAGGTGTAGGCGGGCTGGAACACGGCCGTCGTCTCGGCGCTGTGCCGCATGTACTCCTGGATACCGAAGTTCGGGATCGCTGTGCCGAGATGGACGGCGGCGGCCAGCCCGACCGGCGACACGTCCGTCGGCCCGTGGACGCCCGACTTGATTTGGTACATGGCGGCGTAGTCGATGATGCGGCGCAGGCCGGTCACGCCGCCGGCATGGGTGATGCTGGCGCGCACGTAGTCGATGAGCTGCTCGGCGATCAGGTACTGGTAGTCCCAGACGGTGTTGAAGATTTCGCCGATGGCCAGCGGCGTCGTGGTGTGCTGGCGGACCCGGCGCAGCGCCTGCTGATTCTCCGCCGGTGTGACGTCTTCCAACCAGAACAGGTCGTACGGCTCTAGAGATCTTTCGGGGTCAGGGTGGGCGTGTGTGTCCACTATGCCGCGTCCGGGGG
>NZ_JBHLUH010000027.1:0-36019 GCF_042433955.1 Phytohabitans kaempferiae
GCTGCGCTACGCCGGGCGCTGCCGCCTGCCCACTCACTCACCGATTTTCGAGTCAGCGAGGCGAGCGGCGGCGAAAACGCCCCGCACAGCGAGAAGCGGCGCCACCGTGGACGGTGGCGCCGCTCCCTCGACTGGTGGAGGTGCCGGGAATCGAACCCGGGTCCTTCGGCGTCTTGACAGGGCTTCTCCGAGCGCAGCTCGCTGTGCCTCTACTCGGCCCCTCCGATCACGCGAGCGAGTCGGTGTGACGGGCCCAGTCGCTGATTGATCTCGCCGCACGAGCCCCGCGACCGGGCTCGATTGGCCAGCCTTCTAGCTGATGCCGGTTACTGGACCGAAGGCGCTTCCAGACCGACAGACTCGCTTACTCGCCTCAGGCGGCGAGAGCGAAGTCAGCGCGCTTGTTGTTGGCGCTTATTGGTTTCCGACGACCGATTCACGAGACGACGTCGGCTTCCTCGGCTCGCTTCCCCTGACGCAACGTACGAAGTCGAAACCAGTCACCCCCTCGAAGGATCTCCAGACAGATAGCCTAACGCCCCGCGCAAGCCGATTCATTCCAGCCGCGCCCCAGCCCCAATACCTCCCAAAAGGGACTCCAAGCGACGGACTTGGGCTACCGCGATGTCCGCCGTGGGCAAGACCGCCGCTCCCGCAGCCTCACCCTCCGCGGGCCGTCGCGCACAACCGGGTCGACTGCCGCCGCGCACGGCCCGAACCCCTGGCCTAGGCGCAGGGCTTGCCCTCCACCTCACACGCCGTCGGACCGTCGTCGCCCAGGCCGGAGCCGACCTCGAACTGGAACGTCACCGACGCCGCCGCGGCCAGGGCGGCACCGGTGAAGGTGACCGTGCGGCCCTGCTGCCGGAACTCCGCGCCGTCGGCGTCGGTCACCCGGGCTCCCTCGCGGAGGGTGATGACCACGGCCCACTGCTGTGCCGTCGCCCGGCCGGTGTTGCTGACGATGACCTCGCCCGCGTAGCCGAGCAGGCGCTGGGACGTGGTCTCGTACGCCGCGCCGAGCACCGCTGACCCTGCTGGCGCGGTGGCCGCCTCGGTGGGGCGGCTACTGCTCGGCGTGGCCGAGGGCGACTGAGTGGTGGGGCTCGCGGAGGCGCTGGGGGTCGGCGGCGCCCCGCTGCCCAGCGCGGCCACGCCGGCCGGTGCGGTGGTGGTGCTCAGGACGGGCTGGGGCTCGCCGGACGGGGCCGAGGCTGCCGGCTCCTCGTCGCCGGAGCGGGTGAGGGCCACGACGGCGACGGCCGCGACGAAGGCACAGGCCACGGTGGCGAGGGCGACCACGCGGCGCCGCGTCTGCCGCCCCTGCCCGGGGACGACGAACGGGATGACCTGTGTGATCGGCTCCACCGGGCTCCCCGGCGCCGGGGCGGTGAGGTCGACCTCCTGGAACGCCAGCCAGTCGAGGATCGCCGGTAGCCGCTCGTGCAGCACCCCGTCGTATGCCGCGCGCACCTCCTCGCGCTGCTCGTCTTCCCACTCGCCGTAGACGCAGGACTGGCGGAGGGTCAGCGTGGCGCCGTCGGGGGTCTGCGCCAGCTCCCAGACCAGCCGGGTGCTGAGCTCGTCGTTGCCCCACAGCATCGCCAGACGCCGCTGTCCTTCGACACCGGTGACCTCGGCCTCACTGACCGGCGCGAATCCCGGCAACTCCAGCCACTGGGACAGCACCTTCTCCTCGGTCAGCGCCCGCCAGATCCGCTCGGCCGGGTGCTCGAGATCGACATCCATCCGGATTTCGCTCACCCGGAGACCCTACCGACCTCCGCAAATCGGCGCAGACCTCGATGTCGGGAGCGCTCGGACGCACCTCACAGCCCGGTGCAGGCGGCCCCGCTCACCTGGCAGCTGAGCGGCCGCTGGTTGCCGAGCAGCGTGTCCAGCGTGACGTCGAAGACCACGCGCGCGGAGCCGCCCGGGGGCACGCCCGACCCGGAGAACGTCCAGCTCGTGCCACTCTGCTTCGGCCGCGGCCCCTCCACGCCACTCACCAGCGCGAGCACCGGGACCGTGATCGTCACCGCCCAGTCGCCAGAGGCGGTACCCCCGGCGTTTTCCACGACCACCTCGCCGCGGTAGCCGAGGAGGTTGGTGGCGAGCGTCCGGTACCGCCCGGCGAGCTCCGCCGGCTCGGGCGCCGTGGCCTCGGTCGTGGTCGGGCTGGTGCGGGCCGGGGTGCTCGGCGCCGGAGGCGTCGTGGCGGTGGCGCTCGGCGTCGCGGAGCGGGACGGCGTCGGCGGGCTCTGCGTGGTCGCGCCCGCGGCGGTGGTGGGGACGGCGCCGACCGTGGCCGACGCGAACCCCGAGGGCCGCCCGCCCGACTCGCTCGCGCCGGCCTCGGCGGGCACGCTGGTCTCCGAGGGCAGGTTGGCCACCAGCGCGGCGACCAGCCCGATCAGCGTGGCGGTGGCCACGATCGCGAGCAGCTGGCGGCGCCGGTCGGGCGGCGGCGGCGCGGGCGGGGCCACTCGCGGCGGCCGCGGCACGACCGCGTCACCCTTTCCGGCGAGACCATCGAGTACGGCCGGGAGCCGCTCCCCGAAGAGCCGGTCGTATGTGGACACGAGCGCCTGCCGCCGGGCACTGCCGCGCACCCCGAGAAAGCCGGACTGGCTCACCATCAGCAGGCAGCCGTCCGCGGTGGGCTTCAGCTCCCAGGTGACCCGGGCGTGCAACTGCTCGCCCTTCCACCGCATTACCAGCCGCCGCTCCGCCGAGACCTCCAGCACCTGGCCGGCGATCGGGCCGTCGAAGCCGGGCAACGCCTCGGGGAGCAGCTGAAACTGGCTGCCCTGGATCGGCTGGAGGTCGCCGGGGATGAACCACCGGGCGAGCTGCCGCCGCTCAGTGAGTGCCCGCCAGACCAGCGCGGGCGGATGGCCGAAGTCGACGTCGATCCGAATTTCGGTCACCGTGGCACTCTAGCTACTCCATGCCCTTGCCTCGGCGTCCGACCGCCCGGTTGATCTCCCGCTCGGCGTCGCGCTTGGCGAGATCCTGCCGCTTGTCGTACGCCTTCTTGCCCTTGGCGAGTCCGATCTCGACCTTGGCCCAGCCGTCGGAGAAGTAGACCGAGAGGGGCACCAGCGTCAGCCCGCTCTCCCGCAGCTTGCCGATCAGCCGGTCGATCTCCAGCCGCTTGAGCAGCAGCTTGCGCGTGCGCCGAGGCTCGTGGTTGGTCCAGGTGCCCTGCGTGTACTCCGGGATGTGCATGCCGTAGAGGTAGAGCTCGCCGCCCTTCTCCTGGGCGAACGCGTCCACGAGGGACGCCCGCCCGGCGCGCAGCGACTTGACCTCGGTGCCGGTGAGGGCCATGCCTGCCTCGTAGGTGTCGAGGATGGCGTAGTCGTGCCTCGCCTTGCGATTCGACGCGACGACCTTACGACCCTTTTCCCTTGGCACCGCGCAATGGTACAGGTCAGCAGAGGCAACCTGGCAGCCATTTGAGCGGCTGCACCGGGGTGCCCGACATGCGCACCTCGAAGTGGAGGTGGTAGCCGGTCGACGCGCCCGTCGTGCCGACCCGCCCGATCAGCTGTCCGCGCCGCACCTGCTGCCCGGCCCACACCAGGATTCGCGACTGGTGCGCGTAGCAGGTGCTCAGCCCCTTCCCCTGGTATCGGCCGTGGCTGATGCAGGTGTAGTTGCCGTAGCCCCCGTTCCAGCCGGCGCGGATGACCCGGCCGTCGGCGGCGGCGTAGATGGGCGTACCGCCACCGGCCGCGATGTCCACGCCTGCGTGCAACTGCCACACCTTGTAGTACGGGTCGAAGCGCATCCCGAAGTCGCTCGACTTCCACCCCTGCACCGGCATGAGCAGCCGCGCGCCGGGCTGCACCGAGGGCGCGCTGCCGCCCGGCCGGGTGACGTTCTGCCGGTCTTCCCACTGGCGCAGCTCCCGCTCGATGCGGGCGGCCTCGGCCTTGGCCTGCTCGTACTTCGCCAGGCTCGCCCCCCGCTCCTCTTCGGCGATCGCGAGCGCCTTCGCCCGCTGGGCGGTGAGCGCGGTGACCTCGGCCACAGCGGCGTCGGCCTCGGCCTGGGCGGCCCGTGCCTCGGCGAGCGCCATCTCGGCCGCCAGACGCGCCGCCTCGGCCTTGCGCTGGGCGAGCCCGGCTTCGTTCTCCGCGTCCTTGGCCGCCCGCCGTGCCGCGGTGAACCCGTCGAGCGCGGCCTTCTCGGTGCTCATGACCCGCTCGAAGTAGCCGTACCGCTCGGCGGCGTCGATCGGGGTGCGCGCGTTGATCAGCAGGTTGAGGCTGACCAGGTCACTCCCCTTGTACGCCGACCCGGCGAACGTGCCCACCCGCTCCCGCGCCGCCTCGACCTTGTCGGCCGACTCGGTGTAGCGCACGCGGGCGGTGGCGAGCGTCTCCTCAGCCTCCTCCGCCTCCCGCCGGGCGGTGTTGGCCGCGACCTCCGCCGCCACGACCTCGCCACGGGCCAGCGCGGCCCGCTCCTGGGCGCCGGGCAGCGCGGCGTTTGCCGCGGCCAGACTCCGCCCGGCCTGCTGGGCCCGCGCGGTGGCGCCCTCCAGGATCGAGGCCGCGGTCGCGACCGCGGCGTCCGCGCGCTTCTTGTCGTCACGCGGGTCAGCCTGCGCCGAGCCCGCCGGCAGCAGCAGGAGTACGACGAACGGCGCGAGCCAGGCACGACGGGGTCTCACGGGCATCTCCCCTCATACGTGCCCTTTACCGTACTCCAGCCACAAGCGTCTCAACAGTACAAATGGGAATCGCCGCCTCTCCCAAGCGGGAGAAGCGGCGATTACGCAGAGTAGCGGTAACTAGACCCGCAGGTAGAAGCGGAGCGTGACCCACGCGGTGATCGCGCTGATCAGACCGCCCGCGCCAGCCATCAGCGGGAGCATGAGCAGCACGTCGCCCCAGCTCAGCGGCGTCAGCAGCTCGGTCAGGTCACGGAGCGAGCCGTCGAGCAGGAACCACTTGCCCAGCACGAGCCCGATGAACGCGATGATCGAGCCGATCATGCCGGCGACCACCGCCTCAAGAACGAATGGTGCCTGTATGAACCAGTTCGAGGCGCCGACCAGCTTCATGACCGCGACTTCTCGTCGCTTGCTGTACGCGGCGACCTGGATCGTGTTACCCACCAGCAGCAGCGCCGCGATCGCCATGATCGACGCGGCGAGCAGGGCCATGTTCTGCACCGAGCCGAGGATGTTGAAGATCTTGTCGAGCAGCCGCTGCTGGTCGACGATCGTCTCGACGCCCTCGACGTTCTGGTACTTCTCGTTGATCTGCTGGAACTGCTCCGGGTCCTTCAGACGCACCCGGAACGACTCGGGCAACTGGCCAGGCTTGACGGCGTTGACCAGGTCTGGCGCGTCCGCGTACATGGTCTTGAACTTCTCGTGCGCCGTTTCCTTCGACTCGTAGATGACCTCGGCCACCAGCGGGTCGCCCTTGAGGGTGCCGTCGATCGCGCTGCGCTGCTCGTCGGTCACGTCCTGATCGAGGAAGATCGCTACCTCGATCTGGTCGTAGTAGAAGTCCTTCATGCTGTTGACCTGGAGGTACATCAGACCACTTGCACCCAGCATGGCCAACGACACGGCCATCGTGATGATCATGGCGATCGTCATGGTCACGTTGCGCCACAGCCCGACCATGACCTCGGACAGGACGTACTTAGCGCGCTGCATCGGGGTTTCCTTCGCTGGGGTAGGTCGGTGGGACTAGCCGTAGACGCCGCGTGCCTGGTCGCGGACGATCCGGCCACTCTCGATCTCAACGACCCGGCGCCGCATCTGGTTGACGATGTTGGAGTCGTGGGTGACCATCACGACGGTCGTGCCGGTCCGGTTGATCCGGTCCAGCAGCCGCATGATCTCGATCGACGTGTCAGGGTCCAGGTTTCCGGTCGGCTCGTCCGCCAGCAGGATCAGCGGCCGGTTGACGAAGGCCCGCGCCACCGCCACGCGCTGCTGCTCACCGCCGGAGAGCTCGTGCGGGTAGCGGTGCTCCTTGCCACCGAGACCGACCAGCTCCAGCACCTCGGGGACCACCCGGCGGGCCACCGCCTTCGTCTTCCCGATCACCTCGAGCGCGAACGCGACGTTTTCGTACGCCGTGCGGTTGGGCAGCAGCCGGAAGTCCTGGAAGACGCAGCCGATCGAGCGCCGGAAGTTGGGGATCTTCCAGGAGCGCATGGAGGTGACGTCTCGCCCGTTGACGACGACCCGCCCCGTGTTGGGCGTGATCTCGTGCAGCAGGAGCTTGATGATCGTGGACTTGCCAGAGCCGGAGGGACCGATGAAGAAGACGAACTCGCCCTTCTCGATCCCGACCGACACCTCGTCCAGAGACGGCCGGGACGCCTTCGGGTACGTCTTCGTGACGTGCTCGAGCTGAATCACGGGTCAGGAGTCTACGCGGTGTAACCGAATAGCCAAGTCCACCCTGCACCGGTTCGCGCGCAATGCCGCAAAAACCACGCGGCGTTGAACCGTCGACGTGGGCCCCTAGGCCGACCCGTCCTCCCGCTCCCGCTGCTTGCGCCAGCGGATGCCAGCCTCGATGAAGTCGTCGAGCTCGCCGTCGAAGACCGCGGACGGGTTGCCCGTCTCCTCCTCGGTACGCAGATCCTTCACCATCTGATACGGGTGCAGCACGTACGACCGCATCTGGTCGCCCCACGAGCCCGCCGCGTCGGCCTTCAGGCCCTCCATCTTGGCCTGCTCCTCCTGCCGCTTGCGCTCCAGCAGCCGGGCCTGGAGCACGCGCAGCGCGGACGCCTTGTTTTGCAGCTGCGACTTCTCGTTTTGGCAGGTGACCACGATGCCGGTCGGGACGTGCGTGATCCGCACAGCGGAGTCGGTCGTGTTGACGCTCTGTCCACCTGGCCCCGACGAACGGTAGACGTCGACCCGCAGCTCGTTTTCCGGGATGTCGATGTGGTCGGTCTGCTCGACGACCGGAAGCACCTCGACACCCGCGAAGCTCGTCTGCCGCCGCCCCTGGTTGTCGAACGGGCTGATCCGCACCAGACGGTGTGTGCCCGACTCGACACTCAGCGTGCCGTACGCGTACGGCGCCTTGACCGCGAAGGTGGCCGACTTGAGGCCCGCCTCCTCCGCGTACGACGTGTCGTAGACCTCGGTGGGGTAGCCGTGCCGCTCCGCCCACCGCAGATACATCCGGAGGAGCATCTCGGCGAAGTCGGCCGCGTCGACCCCACCGGCGCCCGCCCGGATGGCCACGAGGGCCTCGCGCGCGTCGTACTCACCGGAGAGGAGGGTGCGCACCTCCATCTCCTCGATCGCCTTGTGCAGGCTGGCCAGCTCCGTGCCGACCTCGGCGAGCGCGCCGGGATCGTCTTCGGCCTCGGCCAGCTCCAACAGCACGTGGGCGTCGTCGAGCCGGCGGCGCAACCCCTCCAGCTTTCCGATCTCCCCGTTGACGTACGACAGCTTCGAGGTGACCTGCTGCGCCCGCGCCTGGTCGTCCCACAGGTCGGGGGCGGACGCCTGCTGCTCAAGCTCGGCCTTGTCCTGGCGCAAGCGGTCGAGATCGAGGACGGCCTCGATGTTACGCAAGGTGGCGTCGAGAGTCTTGAGCTGATCGGCGAAGTCGGCAGCGGTCACAACAACCAAGGATAGGCGGTCAGGCTCCCGGCGCGGACTTCAGCCACGAGAGTGCGGCTCGGTGGTACGCCACCGCGAACTCGAGCGCCGCCGAACCGAAGTTGTCGCCCCCCTTCTTGACCTCCTTGGCCTGATCCCGCGCGGCGGCGAGCGCCTCGGTGTGGTATTGCGTGGCCCCGGAGTAGAGATCCTTGAGCTGAGCGCCGGAGTGCTGCTCGCCGAACGCCACCCGGAGGGCGATCGGGTTACGGACGGCGTCGCGGCCGGGCGGCTCGGCGAGCCACCGCGTGAACGCGCGCTTGCCGGAGGCGGTGATCGCGTAGGGCTGGCTCGACCGCGGCCCGGGCTTGCCGAGGCGGACGTAGCCGGCCTCCGCCAGAGCGGGCAACTCACGGTAGACCTGACTGCGCGTCATCGACCAGAACGGACCGAGTCGCCGCTCAGCCGACGCCATCAACTGGCCGCCGGTCATCGGTCCTTCGTGGAGCAGCCCGAGGAGGGCTGCCGCGGTGGGGTTGATTGCTGTTTCTGCCATGCCCTCCACGCTGCCACTTTGTCGCCTCCGCGTCCAGGATTTCGCGTGATCCGCGGGGCGATATCCTCCACAGTGCACTGTCCGTGCCCGACAGTCCGGTGAGGACCCGTAGCGAGTTGATCACGGGAAGTGATCAAGGTGCTCAGCGCGGTGTCGGGATCGCATCACCGATGCCTGGCCAGTCTTCCATCTCCGGCGGTAGGTCCATCATGGATGGGACCACTGTGGAAGGAGTCGTTTCCGGTGCCGGTGTGACGGCAGCGACTGGCGGTGTCGGTGAACCGGCGGGCGACAGCGGCCCGGTGCCACCGGAGGAGCCGCCCCCGGCGAGCAGAAGCGTGCCCACGACGGCCGCCGCCGCGATGGCGAGCCCGCCGGCGCCCGCCGCGACGAGCGCTCCCCGCCGTCGCCGCTTGGCTGGCGGGGGCGCGGGCATCGCCGCCGCGCCCGGCGGTACGGGCATCGGCACCGGCTCGGTCCGGGCGCCGGGCCACGGGCTCTCGGTGCCGTACGCGGCGCCCAACTCGATGGCGGAACCCATGCCGGCCACCGGGATCGACACCATCCGCCCCACGTACGCCGACGCGGGCGACACCGGGGCGGCACGCAGCGGTACCCAGGTCACCTTCGCCACCGCGGCCGCCGCGCCCGCCGGGCGGGGCCACCACGTGATCTGGTCCGCCGCGAGCGCGGACATCGGCGGCGCGCCGTCGAGGGCCGGCTCCACGCCGCGCAGCCGGGCGGCGACGAGCCGCGCCTCCGGCCGGTGCGCGGGATCGGGCGCCAGGCACTCCTCGATGATCGGCCACACCACCGGCGGTAGGCCGGGCGGCGGTACCGCGGCGCACATCCCGTGGCGGCGCAGCACCTGGAGGGGTCCCCCGCCCCGGAATGGGCTGCGGCCGCAGAGGAGTTCGAAGAGGACGATGCCGAGCGCGTACACGTCGGCGGTGGGCGACGGCGCGGCTCCACTGACCACCTCCGGCGCGGCGTACTCCGGCGTGGCGTGGATGGAGACCGACGGTGTGTCGTCGGTACGGCGGGCCACGCCGAAGTCGACGACGCGGACCGGGCCGCCGTCCGCCGGTACGACGAGGTTGCCCGGCTTCACGTCGGCGTGGACGATCCCCCGCTCGTGGAGGTGGGCCAGCGCGTCGGCGACCTGGGCCACGATGTTGGCCGCCACGGCGGGCGGCACCGGCCCGCTCCGGCGGATCCGGCGGCGCAGATCCTCTCCGTCGACGAGTTCCATGACGATGGCGAGCGGGCCGTCAGTCTCCACGAAGCGGTGCGGGCGTACCACGGACGGATGTTGGACGGCGGCGAGCAGCCCGAACTCGGCCCGGAAACACCGGACCAACTCGGGCTGCTCGGCCGCCTCCGGACGCAGCATCTTCACGGCCACCGGCCCCCCGGTCACCGTGTCCACGGCCCGCCACACGGCGCCGATCGCGCCCTGTGCGATCTCCCCCTCCAGCCGATAGCGGCCGTCCAGTAGCCCGTCCATGGATTGGCACGTTATTGCTGGTGGAGGTACCGGCGAGGCGGCGCGACACAGGTTTGGCACGAACCGGGGACTGGCGACGGGCCGCCGCCTGCGAGAGGGTGAACCTCCGTGACCTCACCTCTGGTGCGATGGCTCGCCCGCCTCTCCGTCGACGAGCTGGCCGCTGTCCTGGCGCGCCGCCCCGATGCGCTGGGCGGGCCGGCGGCGTCCAGCCTGAGCGGGCTCGCCGCGCGGCTACATGAGACCGACGCGGTGATGGCGACGGCGAGCGCGCTCCCCCTGCCGGCACTCCAGGTGGTCGAGGCATTACAGGCCCTCGGCGGGCCGCTGGTCGGGATCGAGCAGCTCGCCGCCGCCCTCGGCCGCAAGCCCGACGACACCGAGCTGGCCGCCACGCTCACCGTGCTCGCCCAGCGGGCGCTGGTCTGGCCCGACGGCGACGAGCTGCGCATGGCGGGTCCGCTGTGGGGCGCGTTCGAGCATCCGCTCGGGCTCGGCCTGCCGGCGCGCCGCCTCTTCGAGGGCGCCCCCGTGGCCGAGCTGCACGAGATCGCCGGGGCGCTCGGGCTGCCCCGCGGGCGTACCAAGGCAAGTGCTCTTGCGGACGTCTGCGCCGCGCTGGCCGACGGCGAGCGGGTCCGCGCGGTGGTCGCCGCCGCCCCCGTGGCAGCGCGCGACCTGCTCTCCCAGGCCGCCTGGGAGGGGCCGCTCGTGCTGATGGGCATCTACGACCGCCCGGGCAACGGCCCCCTCGCCTGGGCGCTGCGCCACGGGCTCCTCGTCTCCGACGGCTGGCAGCACGCGCAGATGCCGGGCGAGGTCGGGATGGCGCTGCGCGGGCCCGACTGGCGGGCGCCGTTCGACCCGTTGCCGCCCGCCCCCGAACTCGTCGAGGTCCCGCCAGAGGCGGTGGCCCGGGAGGCCGCGGCGGCGGCCACCGCCGCGGTCGAGCAGGCGTCCGCACTCCTCGGCGCCGTCGCCGCGACCCCCGTCGCGCTGCTCAAGTCGGGCGGCGTCGGCGCCCGCGAGATCCGCCGGTTGGCCAAGTCGGTCGGCTGCGGCGAGCCGGAGGTACGGCTGTGGCTGGAGCTGGCGTATGCGGCGGGACTCGTCGGCATCTCGGAGATGCGTGTTCTGCCCACGGAGGCGTACGACGAGTGGAGCGCCGCCGAGCCGGCCGGTCGCCTGGTGCCGCTGCTGCGCGCCTGGCCGCACCTGCCGGCCGCCCCGCTCGCCGCCGAGACCCCCACGCTGACCCGGGACGCGGTCGGGATGGCCGCGTACGAGCTGCGCCCCGCCCTCCTCCAGGCCGCCGCCGAGCTGCCCGAGGGGCGCGGCGCCCCAGGCGGGCTCGCCGGTGTGCTCGCCTGGCGGCTGCCGATGCTCGCCGACGACGGCCCGCTGCTCGACGGGCTCTGGCGGGAAGGGCACGTGGTGGGCGCGCTGGCGCACGACGCGCTGACGCCGCTGGGCCGCGCGCTCCTCGCGGGGCCGGCGCTGGAGGGCGCGATCGCCGCGCTGCTGCCGGCCGCGGTCGCCGAGGCCCTGTTCCAGAACGACCTCACCGCGGTCGTGCCGGGCACGCCCACCGCGGCGCTCGCCGCGCTCCTCGACGCGGCGGCCGAGCGCGAGTCGGGCGGCGGCGCGGTCACGTGGCGCTTCTCGCCCGCGTCGGTACGCGCCGCGCTCGACGCCGGCCACACGCCGGACGGGCTGCTCGCCGACCTCCGCGCCGCCGCGGTCGGCGGTGCGCTGCCACAGGTGTTGGAATACCTCGTCGGCGACCTGGCCCGCCGGCACGGACTCGTGCGCGTGCGCACGGTCGGCTGCGTCGTGCGCGCCGACGATCCCACGCTGCTCGCCGAGATCGCCGGCGCGCGGGCACTGCGCACGCTCGGGCTCACCGTGCTGGCGCCCACCGTGCTCGCCAGCGCGCAGCCGGTCGCCGAGACGCTCGCCGCGCTGCGGGCCGCCGGATACGCGCCGTCGGGCGAGGGCGCCGACGGGGTCGCGACCGTCGAACGCGCGCCCCGCCATCGGGTCCCCGCGCCGCGCCGGCCTGACTCGCGGAGCCGTTCGGCGCGTACGTCGGCCGATCCGCGCGGGCTCGCCGAGCGACTGCTGTCGTCCTATGTAGACAGTGATGGGGATGGCGAGTTCGGCGTCGTGCCCACGTCGATGAGCGTCGCCCGCGCGGTGCGCGACCACGCGTCGCACCTCACCACCGCGCAGCGGCTGCTGCTCATCGGCGCGGTGAGCCGAGGCACGCCGATCGAGATCTCGTACACCAACGCCGACGGCGAGGCGTCCCGCCGGGTCATCGAGCCGGCGGAGCTGGACGGGCCGAAGCTCACGGCCTGGTGCCAGCTCCGCGACGACGAGCGCGTCTTCCTGCTCTCCCGGATCGAGTCGGTGTCGGCGGCGGATTAGACCGCCGGGCGTCAGCCCATGTGCGGGTAGGTGTGGTCGGTCGGCGGCACGAAGGTCTCCTTGATGGTCCGCGGCGACGTCCAGCGGAGCAGGTTGTGCCAGGAGCCCGCCTTGTCGTTGGTGCCGCTCGCCCGCGCACCGCCGAAGGGCTGCTGCCCCACCACCGCACCGGTCGGCTTGTCGTTGATGTAGAAGTTGCCGGCCGCGTACCGCAACGCGTACGAGGCCCAGTCGATCGTCTGCCGGTCGGTGGCGAAGACCGAGCCGGTGAGCGCATACGGCGCCGCCCTCTCCGCCTGCTTCACGACGTCTTCGAAGCGCGCGTCGTCGTAGACGTACACGCCGAGGATCGGCCCGAAGTACTCGGTCGTGAAGACCTCGTGCTCCGGGTCGCCGCACTCGACCACTGTCGGGCGGACGAACCAGCCCTCGCTGTCGTCGGCCGTGCCACCGGCGAGGACGGTGCAGGAGGCGGAGTTTTTCACCAGGTCGAGCGCGGCCGCGTGCTTGGCGAAGGCCCGTGCGTCGATCACCGCGCCACCGAAGTTGGCGAAGTCGGTCACGTCACCGTACGCCAGTGAGTCGGCGGTGGCGGCGAGCCGGTCGCGGACACCACCCTCCCAGAGTGACCGCGCCACGTAGGCCCGCGAGGCGGCCGAGCACTTCTGTCCCTGGTACTCGAAGGCGCCTCGCACGAGCGCGGTGACGAGCGCGTCGGGGTCGGCGCTGGCGTGCGCGACGACGAAGTCCTTGCCGCCGGTCTCGCCGACGAGCCGCGGGTAGCTCCGGTAGCCGGCGAGGTTTTGCCCCACGGTCTGCCACAGCGTCTGGAACGTCCTGGTGGAACCGGTGAAGTGGATGCCGGCCAGATCGGGGTCGGCGAGCGCAACCTCGGAGACCGCGATGCCGTCGCCGGTCACCATGTTGATGACGCCGGGCGGGAGGCCGGCCGCCTCGAAGAGCCGCATCGTGAAGTGGGCGGCGAACTGCTGCGTCGGCGACGGCTTCCACACCACCGTGTTGCCCATCAGCGCGGGCGCGGCCGGGAGGTTGCCGGCGATCGCGGTGAAGTTGAACGGGGTGACCGCGTAGACGAAGCCCTCCAGCGGCCGGTGGTCGAAGCGGTTCCACACGCCGGGCGAGGAGAGGGGCTGCTCCGCGAGGATCTTTTGTCCAAAGTAGACATTGAAGCGCAGGAAGTCGATCAGCTCGCAGGCGGCGTCGATCTCCGCCTGGTGCACCGACTTGGACTGGCCGAGGATCGTAGCGCCGTTGAGCGTGTCCCGCCACGGGCCGGCGAGCAGTTCCGCCGCGCGCAGGAAGATGGCGGCCCGGTCGGCGTACGAGAGGGCTCGCCACATCGGCGCCGCTTTCTTCGCGGCCGTCACCGCCGCCGAGGCATCCGCGTTGGTTGCGTTGTGGGTGACACCCAGCACATGCCGGTGCCGGTGCGGCTGCACCACCTCGATCGCCGCCCCGCCCGCCATGCGTTGCTCACCGTCGACGGTCATCGTGAGTTCCGCCCGTTCGGCCGCGAGCTCGGTGACACGGCGCTGAAGGCTCTCTCGTTCCGGGCTGCCTGGGGCGTAGGTGCGTACCGGTTCGTTGTGCGGCTCGGGTACGGCGAAGGCGGCGTCCATGATGGGCTCCTGTCAGGATCTCTGCGTTGTTCCATCCTTACATGTCGTACCGGCCGTGGCGGCTGGTCCGGGCCCCTGCCGCGACCGGTCCCCCGGGCGCTGTCGCGGGGGGTCGCCCGGGGCGGCTCCCGGCCGATGACGGCTGTCCCGGCGTGCCGCGTACGCTGAGAAGCTGCCCGGGTGAAGGGGAGACGATGAGCGAGCGAATCATCAGACTCGGCGTCCGCGGAGCCTCGTGCCCGCATGCGGCGAAGCGAGGACGGGCATGAGCGAGAAGAGCGGTGTCACCGAGGCCACGCGGACCGACGCTCCTGTGTCGGACGGACCGCCCGCCTTCGGGACGAGCGTGCTCGCGGTCATCGCGCTGGCCTGGCTCGCCGCGATGATGTGGTCGTCCCACGCCGAGATCACCTCCGGCGAGGGGACGCTCGCGATCACGTCGGCCGCCATGGCGCTACCCACCGTGATCTCCGCCGGCCTTGTCGCCGGCGCGGCCGCCAGCCTCGCCGTTGGCCACCTGCTCCACCGGCTGCGCCCGCTGCTTCGCTTCGCCGCCTCGGTCGGCGCCGGCCTGCTCGTCGGCGTGGGCGGGGCGATCGTGGTGATCTCCAGCTACGGCGGTGGCGAGGCGAGCACGGTGCTCGCCGGCACGGTCGCCGCCGCGGTCACGGCCGGCGGGGCGCTCGCCGCCGTACGGGCCCGTGCTGTCGTCGGCGCGGTCGTCGCCGCGGGGCTAGTCGTCTTCGCGGTCGAGCAGGTGCTCGACAACTTCCAGCCCAACCTCATGTCGCTGTACGGCAGTAAGGACGACCCCGCCTCCCGGCTCAGCGCCTCCGGCTGGTCCGCGCTCACGATCGCGGTCTGCACCGGCCTCGCCGCCGGGCTGGTGGCCTTCTTCTACCTGCGGCGGGCGAGCCGGCGGGCGGACGCGGGCGGACCGGCGCCGAAGTGGCCGGGATACGCGGTCGCCGGTGCCGGGCCGGGCCTGCTGCTGGTCGCCGCCGAGGTCATCATCCGTACGCTCGGCGCCGACGTGCTCGCCCTCGCCGGCTCGGTGAGCGAGGCGGACGCCACCGCGCAGCAGATGATGGACAGCTCGCGGCTCAACAACGCGCTGGTGGTGCTCTTCGTCGGCGCGATCGTGGCGATCCTCGCCTTCGGCCGGACGATGCCGAAGCGCGCCGCGGACGACTGACCGCTCGTCCGCCGCGGGCCGGGCGCCTCAGGCCAGGGTCTCCAGCTCGGATACGTCGTACCACTCCAGCTCGTGGTCTTCGGCGCCATCGACGGTGAACTGGGCGTCCGGGTCACCGGCCAGCGCCTCCTCCACCACATCGGCGGCGGCGGCGATGTCGTCGGCCGCGCTCTCGCCGTCGATGTGGATCGCGGCGACCGAGGCGAGCGCGACGGCATGTCCCAGCCGCACCTCGCTGGAGCCCAGCTCGCGGTCTTCGCGGGCCACCGCGCCCGGCGGCACGTCGGCCGAGACGACGACCCGCCGTCGGGGCGCTGCCGGGTCGTGGCGGAGCAGTCGGAGGGCGCCCTGGGCGGCACGCGTGAACGCGACGTACTCCAACTCCTCCTCGTCGCCCTCCGCGTACCACTCGCGGAGCGCGGGCGTGACGGCGTGCGCCTCCGCCCCGGCGATCTCACCCCGCTCCCGGAGTGCCGAGAGCATGGAAAGCGTCGCCGGGACGTACACCCGGATGAGCTGAACTGACACGCGCGGACTCTCCCCCGGCCTCGACCCCTGCCGCTAGATGTCCTACACCCTCCAGTTGATCAACGACCAACCGGGGCGGTCAGTGGGTCGATCGGCTGCGTGACCAGCCCTTCCGCAGTCTCCACCGGGAAGCCCTCGCGGATCCAGTATTCGATGCCGCCGATCATCTCGCGCACGGGGTATCCCCGGCGGGCCAGTTCGAGCGCCGACTTGGTGGCGCCGTCGCAGCCGGGCCCCCAGCAGTACGTCACCACCGGACGGGCGCGGTCGAGAAGGCGCTCGCCACGCACGGGGATCATGGCGCGCGGCAGGTGTACCGCCCCGGGGATGTGCCCCTGCCGCCAGGCAGCCAGGTCGCGCGTGTCGACGAGTGTGAAGCCAGGGTCGCCGCCGGCCATGGCCGCGTGGACGTCGGAGACATCGGTCTGGAACGCCAGCCGGGCTTCGAACCAGGCGATGGCTTGCTGCGTGGTCATGACATCGACGGTACGGGCGGGAGCCGGGGTCGCTACACCACCATCGCACGGCGCTGGGCTTCTTCAGCCGTTGTCTCGCCGGTAATCTCGGTGGATGGCCGTGGAATCACCGGTGCTCGACGCGACCGACTGGCGGATCCTCGACGCATTGCAGCACGACGGGCGGATGAGCTTCGCCGACCTGGCCCGCACGGTGGCGATGTCGCCGAGCGCTGTGGCCGAGCGGGTGCGGCGGCTGGAGGAGTCGGGCGTGATCACCGGCTACCGCGCCACGATCTCGCCCGAGCGGGTCGGCCTCTCGATCATGGCTTTTGTGCGGCTGCGCTATCCGACCGGCAACTACCGCCCGTTTCACGCGCTGCTCGACACCACGCCCGAGATCATCGAGGCGCACCACGTGACCGGCGAAGACTGCTTCGTGCTCAAGGTGGTGGCCCGCTCGATGCGCCACCTGGAGGAGGTGGCGGGCCGGATCAGCGGCCTCGGCGCGGTGACGACAAGTGTGGTGTACTCCAGCCCGCTTGCCAGCCGCACGGTGGATTCGCAGGCTGTCGATGGCAAACTGAAGCAGTGACCCCCCGCTTCCTGCTGCTTTCAGACGTGGCGGCCGAGCTCAACGTCTCGGATTCGCAGGTCTACCACATGGTGCGCAGCGGCGAACTCCCCGCGATCAAGATCGGGGGGCGAGGTCAGTGGCGGGTCGAGCGGGCCAAGCTGGAGGAGTACATCCAGCTCAAATACGCCGAGACCGCCGACTGGGTGCAAAACAATCCGCTGGTCGAGTAGCTCGCATCGGGCACAGGGGAGCCCTTCGCCGGTTATCCACAGGGCATTGACGGCTGTTTTTCGTTGCCGGAGACTGAACGCCAACGGAGGCAAACGAAGGCAAACATAAGATTGCTAGGCCCTGATCGGGGTGTTGCATGATCGCCAAGGTTCGCCCTTCCATCCGGCTCCGCCCCGTCCCCGCCCTCGATCCGCCGTTCGAAGACGAGGCCACGCCTCCGCTCTGGGGCCAGTTGCCCCTCCAGTTCGACTCCGGCGGCACGCGACGGCGGCACCACGCGCCGATCCCCGTGCCACGCGCCCGCTCCGGCACCTCCACCGACGAGCCGCCGGGGGCCACGCACGACCAGCCCGCCTCCACACCGCCCGACGCCACGCCCGAGGCCAAGCGCGCCTCCCGTCGCTTCCTCGACGTGTGCCTCGAGATCTTCAACGGCTACCGCCCGGTGGCACACATCCGCATGCTGACGGGCTACCAGGCCGAGCCGATCGTCGAGCAGGTCGCCGCCTGCCTCGACCGCGCCGATGGCCTCCGCCGCGCCCGAGACAACGGCCGCCTGCTCCGCCACCAGGCCAATTTCGTGATGGTGCGCCACCTGCGTGTCTGCGAGCCGAGGGCGGGCGTCGCCGAGGGCGCGGCCGCCCTGTCCCTGGCCGACCGCACCTGGGCACTCGCCTTCCGCCTGGAGCGCAGGCGCGGGAGGTGGCTCTGCGCGGCAGTCCGCCTCGTCTGACCTCGACCCAGCACCACGCCCTCGGAGGTGCCGACGCCCGAGACCGGCTGGGCACCACACCTCCGGTGGTGCCCGGCCTCAGACAGCGGCTGACCCAGCCACGCCTCCGCGGCGGCTCGGACTCGCGCGCCTATCGATCGCGCGCTCGCCCCCCAGGGCGCTCACCTGCGAACGTAGGCGGTGGGCGCCCCGGGGCTCCACACCACGGCCGCCGAGGCCAGCCCCGATCACCTGCGCTAGGCGCGAGCGGGGCGAAGCCCAAGCGAAAGGCACCGGCGCGCGGCAAGGCGCACCCACACACGAACGAAGGTCCCTCCACGGCTGGGAGGGACCTTCGAACGAGGTGCGTCAGGCGCCCGCGCTGGGGGCGCCGTGGCAGCGCTTGTACTTCTTGCCCGAACCGCATGGGCAAGGGGCGTTGCGGGACGGGCCGGCGCCGCTGGACGCCTGGCTCGGCGACGGGGACGGGCGGCGGCCGGACGCGCGCGGCGGGGTCGGGCCGCCCAGGCCCAGCGCCGGTGCGGTGTCCTGCTGCTGCTCGACGGAGACCGCGCCGTCGCCGGCCGCTCCGTCGATCGTCGGGGCGGAGTACTGCAGCGGCTGCTGCGGGCGCTGCCGGCCGAGGCCCTTGGCGCGGATCTCCACCGTCGCGTCGTCGGGCATCGGCAGCGGGGCGGGGCCGCCCGCGGGCGCCGGGGCGGGGGCGGTGGGCGCCTCCTCGACCTGGACCTCCAGGTTGTAGAGGAAGCCGACCGTCTCCTCCTTGATGCCGTCCATCATCGTGGCGAACATCGCGTAGCCCTCGCGCTGGTACTCGACCAGCGGGTCGCGCTGCGCGTACGCCCGCAGGCCCACGCCCTCCTGGAGGTAGTCCATCTCGTACAGGTGCTCGCGCCACTTGCGGTCGATCACCTGCAGCAGGACCATGCGCTCCAACTGGCGTACGGCCTCGGTGCCGAGCTCCTCCTCGCGCCGCGCGTATGCCGCGTGCGCGTCCTCCTTGAGGCGGGCGGTCAGGAAGTCGCCGTCGAGGTTGTTGCGCTCGCCGCCGGCCTCCTCCTCAAGGTCTTCGATGGTGACGCCCACCGGGTACAGCTGCTTGAGGCTGGCCCAGAGCTGGTCGAGATCCCAGTCTTCGGCGTACCCCTCGGAGGTGGCGCCGGTGACGTACGCCTCGACGACGTCACTGATCATGTGGTTGACCTGGTCGCTCAGGTCTTCGCCGTCGAGCACGCGCTTGCGCTCGGCGTAGACGACCTGGCGCTGCTTGTTGAGCACCTCGTCGTACTTGAGGACGTTCTTACGGATCTCGGCGTTCTGACCCTCGATCTGGCCCTGCGCGCTCTTGATCTGCCGAGTGACCATCTTGGACTCGATGGGCACGTCTTCGGGGATGTTGAAGCGCTCCATGACGGCCTCGACCGCGCCGGCCCGGAACCGCCGCATCAGCTCGTCCTGGAGCGACAGGTAGAACCGGGACTCGCCCGGGTCGCCCTGCCGGCCGGAACGACCGCGCAGCTGGTTGTCGATGCGGCGGGAGTCGTGGCGCTCGGTGCCGAGCACGTACAGGCCACCGGCGGCGGCGACCTCCTCGGCCTCCTCGTCACACGCCTGCTTCCAGCGCGGAAGGATCTCCTCCAGCGCCTTCTGGTAGTCGTCTTCGTGCTCGACCGGGTCGAGGCCGCGCTGGTGCAGCTCGCTGGCCGCCAGGTGCTCCGGGTTGCCGCCCAGCAGGATGTCGGTGCCACGACCGGCCATGTTGGTGGCCACGGTGACGCCGCCCTTGCGCCCCGCCTGCGCGATGATCTCGGCTTCCTTGGCGTGGTACTTCGCGTTGAGCACCGCGTGCGGGATGCCTCGGCGGCGGAGCATCTGAGACAGGATCTCGGAGTTTTCCACGGAGACCGTGCCCACCAGGACCGGCTGGCCGAGCGCGTGCCGCTCGGCGATGTCTTCGACGACCGCGTTGAACTTGGCCTTCTCGGTCTTGTAGATGACGTCGGGCCGGTCGATGCGGACCATCGGACGGTGGGTCGGGATCGACACCACGCCCACCTTGTAGACCTTGTTGAACTCGCCGGCCTCGGTCTGCGCGGTGCCGGTCATGCCGGACAGCTTGTCGTACAGCCGGAAGTAGTTCTGCAGCGTGACCGTCGCGAGCGTCTGGTTTTCCTGCTTGATCTCGACGTGCTCCTTGGCCTCGATGGCCTGGTGCATGCCCTCGTTGTAGCGCCGGCCGTGCAGGATGCGGCCGGTGAACTCGTCGACGATCAGCACCTCGCCGTCGTTGACGATGTAGTCCTTGTCGCGCTTGTACAGCTCCTTCGCCTTGATGGCGTTGTTGAGGTAGCCGACGAGCGGAGTATTGACCGACTCGTACAGGTTGTCGATGCCGAGCCGGTCTTCGACCTTGGCCACGCCCCGCTCGGTGATCGCGACGGTGCGCTTGGCGTAGTCGACCTCGTAGTCGCCCTCGCCGTCCTTGCCGGGCTGGAGGCGGGCGACGACCGAGGCGAACTCGGTGTACCACCGGGCGGACTGCTCGGCCGGGCCGGAGATGATCAGCGGCGTGCGGGCCTCGTCGATCAGGATCGAGTCGACCTCGTCGACGATCGCGAAGTTGTGGCCGCGCTGCACCAGCTCATCCTTCGACCAGGCCATGTTGTCGCGCAGGTAGTCGAAGCCGAACTCGTTGTTGGTGCCGTACGTGATGTCGCACTCGTACGCCGCGCGGTGCTCGGCCGCGGGGCGGTTGGGCAGGATCACGCCGACGCTCAGGCCGAGGAACCGGTGCACCCGACCCATCCACTCGGCGTCGCGCTGGGCCAGGTAGTCATTGACCGTGACCACGTGGACGCCCTTGCCGGAGAGCGCGTTGAGGTACGCGGGCAGGACGCAGGTGAGCGTCTTGCCCTCACCGGTCTTCATCTCGGCGATGTTGCCGAAGTGCAGCGCGGCGCCGCCCATCACCTGCACGTCGTAGTGCCGCTGGCCGAGCACTCGGGAGGCCGCCTCGCGGGCGGTCGCGAACGCCTCGGGGAGCAGGTCATCGAGGGACTCACCGTCAGCGATGCGCTCGCGGTACTGATCTGTCAGCTCCCGCAACTCGGCGTCGGTGAGGTCGGTGTACTCGTCCTCGAGTGAGTTGACAGCGGTGGCGACCGCCTTGAGCCGCCGTAGCATGCGCCCTTCGCCGGCGCGAAGGACCTTTTCCAAAATCGACACGGGTCAACGCTCCCCTTGGACAGTCTGCCGAACCATCGTAGGCGCACCTTCGGCGCAACTGTCAGCCACGTCTCCGGCGATCGCGCCAAAGCGGACATTTTGCACTAGGAACGTTGCGAATACGGTTATGCCCGCCGCGAACGGTACGGCACCATGGCCGCGTGGGGGCAGAAGGAAAGAGCCAACCGGAGATTAACGATCAAGGGCTGGTCCTCCGCCCGTGGCGGGAAGAGGACACCGACTCCGTCTACCGGGCCTGCCAGGATCCGGCCATCCAGCACTGGACCCGCGTGCCGTCGCCCTACCTCCCCGAGCACGCCCGTCACTTCGTCACCGAGTACTCCGCCGCCACCTGGCGGGCCGGCACCGGCGCGCCGTTCGCGGTGACCGACCCGGACACCGGTGAGCTGCTCGCCTCCTGCGGCCTCGTCACGATCGACCGCGTGCTCTCCTCGGCCGAGGTGGGCTACTGGACCGCGCCATGGGCCCGCGGCCGGGGCGTGGCGACCCGCGCCACCAGGGCGGTGTCCCGCTGGGCCTTCGAGTCGTTAGGTCTGCGGCGCGTCGTTTGGCAGGCCGCGGTCGGAAACCAGGCATCCCGGCTGGTCGCGCTCCGCGCCGGCTTCCGGATCGACGGCTACATGCGGATGGCCGACGACGGTGGCGACGGCTGGGTGGGCGCCCTGCTTCCCGGCGACCCGCTGGACCCCGTGATCGACGAGACGGTGATCCGCCGGGCGCGGGTCTTCGGGGCGCCCCAGCCGGTGCTCGGCGCGGAAGGCGGCCTGCGGCTGCGCCGCCCGGAGCCGCGCGACTTCGACGCGATCGTCGACGCCTGCCGCGACCCGGAGAGCGTCCGCTGGACCACCGTGCCCGACCCGTACGACCACGCGCACGCCGAAGACTTCGCCACGCGCGTCACGCCGGCCAAGTGGGCGAGCGGCAAGGGCGCGGTCTACGCGATCGCCGATCCCGACGACGCCTGGGCCGGCTCGATCGACCTGACCGTCTCGGCCGACGACCCGCTCGTCGCCGAGGTCGGCTACCTCGCGGCGCCCCGGGTCCGCGGCCGCGGCTACACCCCGGCGGCGCTGCGGGCCCTCTGCGACTGGGGCTTCGGCTCGCTCGGGCTGGCCCGCGTCGTGTGGCGGGCGCACGTCGGCAATGTGGCCTCCCGGCGAGCGGCGGAAAAGGCCGGATTCACGATCGAGGGTACGCAGCGCGGCGCGCTCAACCACCGAGGTGAGCGCGTGGACGCCTGGGTCGGCGGGCTCGTCCCATGATCACCATCGACCGCGACGGGATCCGCCTGCGCCCCTTCCGGGAGGCGGACGTCGACGACCTCGCGGCCGGATACGCCCACCCGCACGCCACGCCGTACACGCGGGCCGACGCGGTGCACTGGATCGCCCACGGCGCGCCCTCGGCGTGGGCGACCGGCGGTGTCGCGTACGCGATCGCCGACCCCGCCACCGACCGGCTGGTGGGCGGCGCGGGCCTCAGCCGCCCCGTACCGGAGCGGGGGCAGGGCGAGCTGGGCTACTGGGTCGCGCCGTGGGCCCGGCGGCGGGGCGTGGCGACCGCGGCGGCCCGAGCGCTGACCGCGTGGGCGTTCGAGCGCGGGTTCGGCCGCGTCGAGCTGCTCACCAACCTGGCCAACGGGCCCAGCCAGCGGGTCGCGCTCGCCAGCGGGTTCCAGCGCGAGGGGATCCGCCGGGGCGGCGGGCAGGGCCCCGCGGGCCGGTACGACCTCGTGGTCTGGGCCCGCCTCGCCGGTGACCCGCCCGGACCCACGCCGCGCCTGATCCCCGACCTGCCGGGCGGCGTGCTGAGCGACGGTGTGGTGGCGCTGCGGCCGGTCGGCCCCGGCGACGTGGACTTCCTGCACGCCCTGCTGGCGCTCCCCGACGTGGCCGGCACCAGCCTCCCGCCGATCGTGCCCGACCGCGCGGAGGTCGAGCTGCGGTGCGCCCACGCCGAGGGGCGGTGGCTCTCCGGCGAGCGGGCCGACCTGATCATCGCCGACGTGCCGACCGGCGCTCCGGCGGGCACGATCGGCCTCTACTACGAAGACCCGGGCACCGCCTCGGCCGCGATCGGCTACGCGATGCTCCCCGCGTGGCGGGGGCGCGGCATGACGACCCGGGCCGTGTGCCTGCTCTCCCAGTGGGCGGTCGGGCAGACCGACATCGGGCGGCTCAGCGCGGGCACGCTGCCGGGCAACGCGCCGTCGCAGCGGGTGCTGGAGAAAGCGGGGTTCCGGCGGGAGGGCTACCTCCGCGGACGGTTGCCCGGCATCTCCGGCACCCGCGTCGACGACGTCGTGTACGGCCTGCTGGCCGGTGACGTGGCCCGGGCTCAGGCCGACAGGGCGATGATCCCGTAGTCGTAGCCCTTGCGCCGGTAGACGACGCTCGGCCTGCCGCTTTCCTTGTCGAGGAAGAGATAGAAGTCGTGCCCGACGAGCTCCATCTGGAAGAGCGCGTCGTCGACGGTCATCGGCTCGCCCGAATGCTCTTTCTCCCGGACGATGTGCCACGGCTGGTCGTCCTGTTCCTCGACCGGATCCGCGACCGCCGTGGCCGTCGATCCGTTTGACGGGGCAGCCGTCGATTCGTTCAGCCACGAGGTGGGCAGGCCCGCCGTCGCCTCGGCGACGGAGACGGGAGTGTGACGGCCGCGGTGCACACGCCGCCGGTCAGCGGCGCGGCGCAACCTGGTGTCGAGCTTGGCGATCGCGCTGTCGAGAGCCCCGTAGAAGTCCTTCGCACAGGCCTCAGCCCGGATGACCGGACCCCGAGAATAGACAGTGATCTCCACGCGCTGGCAGTGGTCCGACTGCCGCCGGTTTCTTTCGTGGAATAGTTCGACGTCGACTCGGATGAGCTTCTGGTCGTAGCGCTCGATCTTGGCGAGCTTGTCGCCTACGTGTACTCGGTAGTGATCGGGCACTTCGACGTTGCGCCCCTTGACGACGATGTCCACGCGTGACCTCCCCCACGATGGTTCTGTGGTGACGTCACCGGCCGGGTGCCGGATGACGATGAAGGATTTACGCCTCCTCTCCGGCTGCGAGGGCTAGGACCGTAGCGCCCTTCCGGTGTTTGAACCGTTGGTCTTACCCCGGTGAAGACGACGCTAACTTGTGCGCGCCCTGTAGTCACCCCTCTAGCCAAGACCGTTTCGGGAAGATTCGCCCAGTTAGCACGATGGGGTGAAAAGAGCCCTACTACCCGTAACGGAGCTGAGTCGCCGCGAGCACCGCGGCCCCCTCCACCACCACATCGGCGGACGCCAACGCCCTGCCCATCGCGGCCAGCGTGACGCCGGTGGTGACGATGTCGTCCACGAGCACCACGCGCCGCCCGGCCGCCGCCCGGCGCAGCGCGGAGACACGTCCGGCCCGCATCCGGAAGGCCGTCTCCGCGGCCGCGGCCCGCCCGGCGGCGTCGAGTTCGGCCGAGTCGGGGCGAGGCAGCGCCCGCACCGGCACCGCCACCGCCGCGGGCCAGCCCGCGCGCCGCAGCCGCTCCGCCGCCCGCCGGGCCAGCCGCGTCATGTGGTCACCGTGCCGGGCCCGCGCGGCCTTCGCGGTGGCTGGCACCGGCAGCAGGAGTACGCCGCCGCGAGCCCCGCCCAGCGCCGCCGCGACCACGTCGGCCAGCAACGCGCCGAGCGGTACGGCCAGCCCGTGGCGACCCCGCTCCTTGTAGCCGAGCAGCACGTCGCGCAGCACCCCGTCGTACGCGCCCAGGGCGGTGCACGGTGGCATGCCGGGCGGCACCGGGGTGGGCGCGGCGGGTCCGGGGCGGAGGCCATCGAGCCCTTCGGCGCAGGGGGCGCAGACGGCGTACCGCAGCGGGACCCGCTCGGCGCCGCAGCCCGCGCACTCGGCCGGCAGTACGAGGTCGACCAGCCCCGCCCAGCCGCCCATGCCCGATCAGTCCAGCAGGAAGAAGGGCGCGGTCACGCGGCTGGCATCGATCTGCTCGGGCGCGCCGATCACCTCGTTGGCCTCGATCTCGGAGTTGTCGCCGTGGAAGTCGTAGGCGGCGCCCTCGCGGGCGTACATCACCTTGGTCGCGGCCTCGCTGACCGGATCGACCGGGTACACCGCCAGGTCGGTCACCGTGCCGCCGGCGTCGCCCGCCTGCTGCTCCTCGATCGCGCCGTCCAGGCCCATCTCCCACACCGCGACCTTGTTGTCCGACCCGGTGCCCGCGATGACGATCCTGGACTCCTCGCTCCAGTCGACCGCGGTCACGTTGCGCAGTGCGGTCGGCACGAGTCGGGCCCTCTTCGCGTCCACCTGCACCCCGTCGCGGGAGACACCGAGGATGTACACGCGGCCGCCGGCCACGACGGCGATCCGCCGCCCGTCCTGCGACGCGGCGACATCGGTGACCTTGCCGTCGATCTCCTCTGGGAGGACGACCCGCTCCAACTCGGCCCGGTTGGCCGTGAATCGGTAGAGGTGCTTGCGGTCGACCACCACCAGCCCCGCGTTCATCGGGGCCTTGAGCCAGACCGGCCGGCCCAGCGACGCGTACGGCCGGCCGGCGTCGAGCGGCTGGGCGTCGTCGCCGACCACCGACCCGACCTCCAGCTGGAACTGCTCCCCCTTCTTCCGCACGAGCGCCGCGGCCGTGAGCACGCCAGCCGGCCCCGACTCACGGGCCAGGGCCGCGGAGACGAGCTCCTGGTTGACCCCGGAGGCGAGCAGGATCCGGGGCAGCGGCTGCGTGCCACCGCCGGGCGAGCCCTTCAGCCGGTGGATCCGGCCCTCGTACAGCGCGAACCGCTCGGGCTGCTCACTGCTCTGCTCCAGCTCGGCCGCGTGGTGCGCCGCGTTTGCCGCGTAGAACATCTGGTCCTGGTGGAAGGTCTTCGAACTCTGCCCGTCGATCCGCAGCTCCAGATCGCCCTCCAGATATGGCCGCAGCGACCACATCAGCTGCCAGCCGAGCTGGTCGCGCATGTCGACCATCTGCTCGGCCGGGGTCTGCTGCTCGGTCGCGACCGCGCTGAGCCCGACCTCCAGCCGGTCGTTCGGGTACGGGACGTTCTGCCGCCGCTCGGTGCCGTCGTTGATCTCGGCGACGGCACCGAGGAGCCAGCTGGACGGCCCCTTGATCAACCAGTCGACGACATCGGTGGGGCGCAGCCCTCCGTCCCGCTCGTTGGGCATGTATCGCGCGTCGGGCACCAGCGTGGTGCGGTCGACGCTCCAGAAGTAGATCGTCAGCGGCGTGTAGTACTTGCGCAGCGCGTCGGTGCTGACCAGCAGCGCGTCGGTGGTCGGCGGGCTCGTGACGTACCAGCCTTCGGGGCCTTCGACGCCACCGATCGTGAACGTGTACGTGGTCTCGTTGAGCGCCGCCGGACCGATCGAGCCCTGCTCGTTGAGCACACCAACCTGGTCGACCTTCAGCGTGACCTTGTAGCTCCCCTGCTGCTCAGCTTGGGCGATGGTGGTGTCGCGCACGCGCACGACGTTGAGGCCGGCGCCCGCGTCGACCTTGATGCGCTCGCGGCTGCTCTCGGTCAGGTAGTCGCGGACCCGCTGCACCGCCTTGTCGGGCTCGCCGGCGGGCGCGGCCAGAAAGTTGTCGACGAAGCCCTCTATCGTCGGCGCGGCGTCCCGGGTCGGCGGACCCTGGCCGACGTCACCGCTCTGGGCGAAGCCCGGCTCCGGCGCGGGGCCGATGTCGCGGACCTCGGTCTCGTCGGGTATCCCGCAGCCGGAAAGCCCGACCGCCAGCGCGGCGGCCGCCGCGGCCAGGACGCGACGTCGCCTCACGTGGTCACCTCCACCGTGGTCGGTGGTTGCTCCGGGGCGTGGCCAGGCACCGCGCCCGGCGGTACGAGCCGTAGCGGCGAAGAGGTCAGGCGGTCGCCGGCCCGCACCGGAAGCGTGAGCCGGAACTGCGCGCCCTGGCCCGGCGCCCCCCACGCCTCCAGCCAGCCGCCGTGCAGCCGCGCGTCTTCCAGGCTGATCGACAGGCCCAGGCCGGTGCCGCCGGTCTGCCGGGCCCGCGACGGGTCGGCCCGCCAGAAGCGGTTGAACACCAGCTTTTCCTCGCCGGGGCGCAGGCCGACGCCACGGTCGCGCACGGTCACGGCCACCGCGGACTCGTCGAGACCGAGCGCCACCGACACTGGCCGCCCCTCGCCGTGCTCGACCGCGTTGCCGACCAGGTTTCGCAGGATCCGCTCGACCCGGCGCGGGTCGACCTCGGCGATCACCGGGGTCTCCGGCACGCTCAGCTCGACCGGTACGCCGGCGCGCGTGCTCAGGCCGTCGAGGCGGTCGACCACGCGGCGTACGACCGGCACGAGATCGGTGGGCTCGGCGTCGAGCATCGCGAACCCGGCGTCGAACCGGCTGATCTCCAGCAGGTCGGTGAGCAGCCCTTCGAACCGGTCGAGCTCGGCCTGGAGCAGCTCGGCGGCGCGGGCGACCGTGGGGTCGAACTCGTCGCGCTCCGCGAAGATCAGGTCGGCCGCCATCCGTACGGTGGTCAGCGGCGTACGCAGCTCGTGCGAGACGTCGGAGGTGAACCGCCGCTGGAGCCGCGACATCTCCTCCAGCCGCACGATCTGCCGCTGGAGGTTGGTCGCCATCTGGTTGAACGACGCGGCGAGCAGCGCCAGGTCGTCTTCGCCGTGCACGGCCATGCGCTGGTCGAGCAGGCCGGCGGAGAGGCGCTGCGCGGTGCGCGCGGCGACCCGCACCGGCTTGACCACCAGCCGGGTCACCAGCGCGGAGAGCACGCCCAGCAGGATGACCAGGGCGAGGCCGGTGACCAGCACGGTCGTGCGGATCTGGTTGGCGGTCTGGTCTTCCGTGGAGAGCGGGACGATGTAGTAGAGCTCGACCTGCCCGAATCCGGTGGGGACCCGAGAGCCGGTCACGAGGTACTTCGTGGGGCCGGACCCGAGATCCTGCGTGCGGATCTGCCACGAGATCCGCCCGTCGTTGGCGACCTTCCGCGCGAGATCGGCGCTGACCAGTGGGGAGACGTCGAACGCCTGCACGGTACGCAGGTTGGAGTGGCCGCTGGCGGTGAGGGCGACGAGGGCGCCACCCTGGTCGGGCCTGCCCCGGGACAGGTAGCTGACGATGTTGTTGAGCGTCCGCTGCACCTGCGGCTCGTATGCCTGGTTGAAGCTCTGCAACTGCTCGGCCGCGTAGCCGGCGTCGCCCCGGAGCTGCGCCTCGGCGGCGGTGCGCGTGCGCTCGAAGAGGATGTTGGTGCTCTGCGTGGCGACCAGGTAGGCGAACGCGCCGACCAGGAGGCTGGAGGTGACCAGCGTGATCGCCACGACCCGGAAGTGGAGCGAGCGGCGCCAGGTGTGGTGCACGGGCGCGGCCAGGATGGCGCCCCGCCGGGCCGCCCGGCGCCACATCTCCAGCTCGCGGACAGCCGCCAGCGCCCGCGCGTGCAGCGCGGCTACGGAGCGTGCGTCCTCTGCCACGGCGGCCAGGCTATCCGGTGCCCGCCTTGTAGCCCACGCCCCGCACCGTCAAGATGATCTCGGGCCGCTCGGGATCCGGCTCGATCTTGGCGCGCAGTCGCTGGACGTGCACGTTGACCAGACGCGTGTCGGCCGCGTGCCGGTAGCCCCAGACCTGCTCCAGCAGCACCTCGCGGGTGAAGACCTGGCGCGGCTTGCGGGCCAGCGCGACGAGCAGGTCGAACTCCAGCGGCGTCAGCTTGACCTCTTCGCCGTCACGGCTGACCGTGTGGGCCGGCACGTCGATCGTGATCTGGTTGCCCGGCGGGCCGATGGTCAGCAGCTCGGGCGCGGCGTCTTCGCCCCGGCGCAGCCGGGCCCGCATCCGGGCCACCAGCTCCTTGGGCTTGAACGGCTTGACCACGTAGTCGTCGGCGCCGGACTCCAGCCCCAGCACCACGTCGACGGTGTCGCTCTTGGCGGTGAGCATCACGATCGGGATGCCGGACTCGCCCCGGATCGACCGGCACACGTCGATGCCACTCATCCCGGGCAGCATCAGGTCGAGCAGCACGATGTCGGGCCGGTTTTCCCGGAAAGCGGCCAGCGCGCGCTCACCGTCAGCGACGAAGGACGGCAGAAAGCCCTCACTGCGCAGGACGATGCCAAGCATCTCGGCCAGCGCAGGATCGTCGTCGACAACCAGTACCCGTGCCCTCATGCGTTCAATATTCCACCTCGCGTCCGATCCATGGGACCGCCCTCACCTGGGGTTATGACAAATCGGACGATCTCCCAGTCGAAGGGCGACGAGTTCGCCCGGTTGGCAGGCCCATGCCAGGATGGCGCAGTGCTGCTGCCGCTGCGCCCGCTCACCGTCGGCGAGCTGCTCGACACCGCGGTGTCACTGCTGCGTGCGCACGGCCGGGCGCTACTCCCCGTAGCGGCGGTGCTCGCCGCGATCGAGCAGGCCCTGCTCGCGCCGCTCCGGCTGGCCGCCGACGTCGAACCCCCCGCCTACCTCCCCGACTTTCCCCAGCTTCGCGAGATGGAGCTCTACTGGGTCATGCTCGCCACGGGCGCGGCCACCGAGGTCACGATCATCGCGCTGCTGGGCGGGCTGACCGCCCGCGCCGCCGGCGCCGACATCCTCGGACAGCGTCCGACTGCCCGCCAGCTTCTGCGTCCCCGAGGCGGCCGATTCCTGGCGGTGGCCGTGGTCGCCGTCGTGGCCGGGGTCGCGATGTTCGTCGCGGCCCTCGCCGGACCCGCCTGGTTCGCCGTGTACGGGCTCCTCGGCCTGGCCGCCCCCGCGGTCGTACTCGATCAGCTCGGACCCGGACGGGCGCTGCGGCGCTCCGCGGGCCTGGCGTGCCGGGCGGGCCTGCGTGCGGCCGGGATCCGGATCCTGGGGTACGTGGCCTGGCTGGCCATCCGGGTTGCGCTCGGCCTGGGGGCGTACGCCGCGCTGGACGCGCTCCGCCTCGGCGGTGCGGAGTGGACCGCCCTGATGAGCGCGCTGGCCTGGCTGCTGGTCAACACGGTGGCCTACCCGACGCTCGCCTGCCTCGACGCGGTGCTGCACCTGGAGACCCGGATGCGCACCGAAGGGCTCGACATCCTGCTCTCCCGCGCCCGCCACCGCGGCCCGCTCACGCCCGCGCTGCTCGGAGTGGCCCGTTGAGCGGGCGCGCCGGCCGGGCCGGCGAGGGGGCGGCGTGAGTCGCTGGTGGACCGAGTCGGTCGCGGCGTTCGGCGACGTCGTACCGCTGCCGCTGGCGGCCCTCGCACTGCTGGTCGTGGCGGCGCTGGTCGGCGCCGGCTGGTACTGGTGGCCGCACTGGGTCCCGCGCCGCCTGCCGCGCTTGCGCCGGCCCCGGGTCCGGCTGCGGTGGCCCCGCTTCCACTGGCCGCTCCGGCGGCGCTGCAAGCCCGCCGCGGAGGCCGCCGAGCCACTGGCCGCCCTCGCCGGCGACGAGCTGCCCGACCTGCCGGTGGCCGCGTTCGTCTCGCTGGCCGACCGCCTCGCCGAGCAGGGCCGCTACGCCGAGGCCGTACGCGAGCGGCTCCGTGCCATGGTCCGCGAGCTGGTCGACCGCCAGGTGGTCGAGCATCGCCCGGGGTGGACCGTCACCGAGCTGGCCGGCGCCGCCGCCCGGGCCCGTCCGGTGGTCGACGCGCCGCTGCGCGAGGCGGGCGGCGTCTTTTCCGAGGTGTGGTACGGCCAGCGCGACGCCGGCGCCCAGCACGACCTGCGGATGCGCGAACTCGCCGACCAGATGCACCGGGCGCTGTCGTGAGGTGGCACCGGTTCGCGATCCCGCTGGGCGTGGTGGCGCTGGTGTTCGCCGTGACCGGCGTGACCTACTCGATCAACGAGCCCGACCCCAGCGACCCCGCGTTCCTCAGCCCGTCCAGCGCTGAGTCGATCGGCGGCCGGCGGCTGGCCGACGCGCTCGGCGCACGGGGCATCCAGGTGCAGGTGGAGACCCGCACCTCGGAGGCGCTCGTCGCCGCGTACGACGGCGCGGCGACCCTCTTCGTACCGGTGCCCCGCGTGGTGCATCCGCGGTACCTCGCGATGCTCCGCCTGCTGCCGTCGACCACGCGGATCGTGCTGGTCGACCCGGCCCGCCAAGCGCTCGACGACGCCGCGATCCCGCTCCGGCCCGGCGGCCGGCGCTGGGCGGCCCGCGTGGAGGAGCCCGGATGCGCGGTGGACGAGGCGCGCCAGGCCGGCCGGGCGGCGGCGCTGCGCCAGCGGTACGAGGGCGACGGCACGCCGTGCTACGGCGCCGGCGTCGTACACCTCGACTGGCACCGGGCCGAGCTGGTGGTGATCGGGGCCAGCGACCCGTTCCGCAACGACCGGATCGGCGAGCACGGCAACCAGACGCTCGCCACCGGCCTGCTCGCCGCCCGCCCCCGGGTCGTCTGGCTCGACCTGCACAAGCTGGAGCCGCCGCCCGCCGGCACCGGCGATCCCGGCTCCCCCAGCGGCGTACCCCCGTCGCTCGGCGCCGACCCGCGCGAGGAGGGCTCCGGCGAAGGCGAAGGGTCCCGCGACGGTGGCTCGGGCGAAGGTGACGGCGAGGGCAGCCGGGACGGCACCGGCGACGGCTCCTCCGGCGACTCCTCCGCACGCGGGGGCGAGGAGAACCCGCTGTGGGACGCGTTCCCGGCCTGGTTCTGGGCGCTGCTGGTGCAACTCGCGCTGGCCGTGGTGCTCCTCGCGCTCTGGCGGGCCCGCCGGCTCGGCGCGCCGGTGACCGAGCCGCTGCCGGTGACCGTACGGGCGGCCGAGACCGTACACGGCCGTGGCCGCCTCTACCGCCGGGCGAAGGCGCGCGGGCCGACCGCGGACGTCCTCCGGGCGGCGGCCCGCGAGCGGCTGGCGCAACTGCTCGCCCCCGAACCCGAGGCGTCGCTTGTGGACGCCGTGGCCGCCGCGAGCGGGCGCGACCGGGAGCAGATCGAAGGGCTGCTGGACGGGCCCGCCCCCGAGAGCGACGATGACCTGCGGCGCCTCCAGTCCGATCTGGACGCGCTCGTCGAATCCGTTAGGAGAGCACGGTGACCCATCCCGCGGGATCAGACGAGGCCCGCGCCGCCCTGCACCGGCTGCGCGCCGAGGTGGCGAAGGCCGTGGTCGGCCAGGACGCCATCGTGACCGGCATGGTGATCGCCCTGCTGTGCCGCGGCCACGTGTTGCTGGAGGGCGTGCCCGGCGTGGCCAAGACGCTGCTCGTCCGCACGATCGCGGAAGCCCTCGACCTCGACGCCAAGCGGCTCCAGTTCACGCCCGACCTCATGCCGGGCGACGTCACCGGCTCGCTCGTCTACGACCCCCGCAGCGCGGTCTTCGAGTTTCGCAGCGGCCCGGTCTTCACCAACCTCCTGCTCGCCGACGAGATCAACCGCACCCCGCCGAAGACGCAGTCGGCACTGCTGGAGGTCATGGAGGAGCGCCAGGTCTCCGTCGAGGGCACGCCCCGTCCGCTCCCCGAGCCGTTCATCGTGGCGGCGACCCAAAACCCCATCGAGTACGAGGGAACGTATCCGCTGCCGGAGGCGCAGCTCGACCGCTTCCTGCTCAAGCTGAGCGTGCCGCTGCCCGCACGCGACGAGGAGATCGGCGTGCTGCGCGCGCACCACGCCGGCTTCGACCCGCGTGACCTGAAGGCGGCCGGCGTGCAGCGGGTCGCCACCGCCGCCGACCTGGCCGCCGGGCGGGCCAACGTGCAGCGGGTCGGCGTGGCAGAGCCGGTGCTCGCGTACATCGTGGACCTCTGCCGGGCCACGCGCACCTCGCCCTCGCTGGAGCTGGGCGCCTCGCCGCGCGGCGGTACCGCCCTGCTCGGCACCGCCAAGGCGTGGGCCTGGCTGGCCGGGCGCGACTACGTCACGCCTGACGACATCAAGGCGGTCGCCCGCGCCGTGCTCCGGCACCGCGTACGGCTGCGCCCCGAGGCGGAGCTCGAAGGCGTCACGGCGGACGCCGTACTCGACGCGGTGCTGGCGACCGTGCCGACGCCACGCTGATGGTCACCGGCCGGGCCGCGCTGCTGGTCGCCCTCGCCGCCGCGACGCTCCCGCTGTGGCCGTCGCCGTGGCTGGGGCTGGCGGTGCTCGCCGGCGGCGTGCTCGTACTGTCCATGGTGGACCTCCTGCTCGCCGCGCCACTGCGGGAGATCGAGCTGACCCGCGACGGCGCGCGCACCGTACGTTCCGGCGAGACGGCCACGGTGTCGCTGCGCGTGACCAACCGGTCGGCCCGCTTGCTGCACGCCGAGATCCGGGACGCCTGGGTCCCCTCGGCCGGCGCCACACCGGCGACCCACCGCGTGGTCGTGGAGCCGGAGAGCGCGATCGTGCTGGAGACCTCGCTGACGCCGACCCGCCGCGGCGACCGGCCGGCGGTGCGGCTGACCCTCCGCTCGTACGGCCCGCTGCGCCTCGCCTTCCGCCAGCGGGCCGGGCGGCCAGCCACGCCACAGTGGACACTCCGCGTGCTGCCCCGCTTCGACTCGCGGCGCTTCCTGCCGGAGAAGACCGCCCGCCTTCGTACGCTCGAAGGCTCCACGATCACGCGCGGGCGCGGGCAGGGCACCGAGTTCGACGCGCTGCGGGAGTACGTCATCGGCGACGATGTGCGCTCGATCGACTGGCGGGCCAGCGCGCGCCGCTCCGACGTGCTCGTGCGCACCTGGCGGCCGGAGCGTGACCGCCGTGTGGTGTGCGTACTCGACACCGGCCGCACCTCCGCCGTGCTCGCCGGCGCCGAGCCCCGGCTGGACGCGGCCATCGACGCCGCGCTGCTGCTGGCCGCGCTCGCCCTGCGCGCCGGCGACCAGGTCGACCTGCTCGCGGTCGACACCGCCGTACGCGCCACCGTCTCCGGCGGCCGGCACGTGCTGCTGCCCCGCCTCGTCAACGCGGTCGCCCCGCTGCAACCGTCTCTTGTGGAGACCGACTTCGAGCTGGTGGTCGGCGAGGTGCTGCGGCGGGAGCGGAAGCGGGCGCTGGTCGTGCTCTTCACCGCGCTGGAGCCGGGCGCGCTCGGCGACGGCCTCCTGCCGGTGCTGCCCCGGCTGGCCGCGCGGCACAAGGTGCTCGTGGCGGCGGTACACGACCCGCTGCTCGCCGAGGCCCGGGGCGACCCCTACCTGGCCGCCGCCGCGCTGCGTACGCTCGCCGAGCGGGACCGTGTGCGCGCGGCCCTGACCCGCCACGGCGTGGAGGTGCTCGACGCGCCGGTCGACGCGTTCGCCTCCCGGGTCGCCGACACGTACCTCGCGCTCAAGCAGGCTGGGAAGCTCTGAGCCTCGCCTTTGCCGCCGCGGCGCTCCCCAGGATCAGCACATAGCCGAGGAACGCCAGCCACACCGCCACCCCGATGCCGATCCGGAAGACCGCGGGCAGCGACGACGGTGTCACGAACGCCTCGACGAGCGCCGACACCGCGAAAAGCCCGACCAGCCCCACCGCGACCAGCATGCCGTCGCGGGCCGCCTCGACCACCGCCCGGCCGCGCGTGCGGTGCGGCCCCGGCGCGATCCACGACCAGCCGATCCGGAGGCCGACCCCGGCCGCCACGTAGATGCCGGTCAGCTCCAGCAGCCCGTGCGGCGTGATGAGGCTGAAGAAGAGGTCGCCCCGGCCGTACGAGATCATCACGCCGCCGACCACGCCGATGTTGAGCGCGTTGTGCCACAGCAGCCAGAGCACCGGCACGATCAGCACGCCCGAGGCCAGGCACTGGGCGGCCAGCCAGGCGTTGTGCGTCCAGAGGTGGAAGGCGAAGGTCTGCGGAAGGAACTCGGTGTAGTAGCCGGCGAACTCCGAGGCCACCAGCGCTTCGGCCGCGTCCTCGCCGATGAACGCCGACGCGCTCTCCGGATGGCCCGCGACCCACCACATGAGAAAGCCGGTGAGCAGGGTGAACGCCACCGCGACCCCGCACCACCACGGCCAAGCGCGGTAGGCGGCGAGCGGGAAGCCCTCGGTGAAGAAGCGGCCCACCTCACGCCAGGAGATCCGGCTCCCCCCGGTGATCGTGGAACGGGCGGCCAGCACCAGCCGGGAGAGGCGCGCCACCAGCGCCGGGTCGGGCGAGCGGCTGCGCACGACGGAGAGGTGCGTGGCGGCCCGCTGGTAGAGCGCCACCAGCTCGTCCACCTCGGCCGCGGTCAGCCGCCGGCCACGCGACAACTGCTCCAGCCGCCGCCACTCTCCGTCGTGCTCGGCGACGTACGCGTCGAGGTCCACGCCCGACATGGTGTTCACTTGTCGGGTGGGCGCGCAAGTGGCGATTAGCGGTCTGGTCAGCGGCGAGGCCGTTGAGCTGGAGGTACGCGTGGCCCGGGTCGGTTCCCGGGTCCTCGCGCTGCTGATCGACATCGTCGTCCAGCTGATGCTCGCGCTCTGCCTGCTGATCCTGGTCGCCGTGGTCCTCTCCACCGCGCCGGTGATCGATGCCGCCCTCGAAGGCGCCCTCTTCACCATCGGTGCCGTACTCGTGCTCGTCGGTTACCCCACGCTCTGCGAGACCTTCAACGGCGGGCGTACCTTCGGCAAGGTCGCGGTCGGCCTCCGCGTCGTACGCGACGACGGCGGGCCGGTGCGCTTCCGTCACGCGCTGACCCGGAGCCTGGTGGGCGTCGCCGTGGAGTGGCCGGGGCTGGTGCTGCCGCTGGTCACCTGGGTCGCGAGTCTCGCCACGATGCTCGCCAACCCGCGCGGCAAGCGCCTCGGCGACCTGGCCGCCGGCACGATGGTTATCCACGAGCGCACGCCCGCCTCGTGGGGCTGGGTCCCGGGCATGCCACCACCGCTGGCGAGCTGGGCCGCCACGCTCGACCTCACCGGGCTCGACGACGACCTGGCGCTGGCCGTACGGCACTTCCTGGCCCGCGGTCACGGCCTCTCCGAGCCGGAGCGGAGCCGGCTGGGGCAGGCGCTGGCCAGCGAGATCCTCGCCAAGACCACGCCGCCACCACCGCCCGGCGTGCCCGGCTGGGCCTACCTGGCGGCCGTACTCGCCGAGCGCCACCGCCGGGCCGCCCACCGCCTGGCCCGCGCACGAGCGGCCACCGCGGCACTCTGGCCAGGGCTCGCCGGCCCGGCCCGCCGTACGCCGCCGCTGACCCGCCCACCGGTGCCGGTGCCGCCTGGCTCACCGCAGGAGTGGCCGAGCCACGCCTGGCCCAAGCCGCCGTGGCTGGGCCCGACCGCCGAGCAGCCCGACTGGACCGGCATGCGCCGCCCACCGGTCGCCAGCACGCTGCGCCAGGCCGCCCCCGACTGAGGGCCTGGTAGGACGCTGATCTAGTCCCTGTCGCCTCTGGCGGGCGGCCCGTTCCGGGCTGAAAATCGGTGTTG
>NZ_JBHLUH010000028.1:0-47086 GCF_042433955.1 Phytohabitans kaempferiae
GCTGCGCTACGCCGGGCGCTGCCGCCTGCCCACTCACTCACCGATTTTCGAGTCAGCTCCGCCACCGACCGGAAACGCCGAGACAGCACGGCCGCCAATGGCCGCCCCCGGTCAGCTCAGGCCCAGCGCCTTGGTGCTTGCCGGGGCGACCAGCAGCCCGCCCACCGTGACCGCGATCGCGATGATCGGGATGCCGGCCCACGCCAGCCCGCCCTGGATCATGAAGTAGCCGATCGGCAGCAACATCAACTGGAGCACGATGGCCGGTCCGCGGGCGCCTGCCCGGCGGCGGGAGAGTGCCCGCGCCAGTACGAAGAGCAGGGCGGCGCCGGCGATCGCGAACCCGGTCACCATGAGTGCCACCACCATGTCGTTGGCGGTGCCGGTCAGGTCTTCGTACACCAGATAGGCGGCGACGAGCGCGACCGCGGCCGCCTCTCCGATCAACAGCCACACGGCCCAGCGCAGCGTGCTGGGCAGCGCCGGGGAGTCCTGGATCACGCGCACACGATACTCGCCAGCGGGTACAGTCCCGCCCATGCGGGCGTTACTGGTCGTTAACCCCAAGGCGACCACCACCAGCGAGCGCGCGCAGGACGTACTCGTGCGGGCCCTCCGCAGCGAGTTCGACCTGACGGTGGAGCGCACGCGCCGCCGCGGTCACGCCGCCGCCCTCGCCCGGGAGGCGGCCGCGACAGGGGTCGACGTGCTCTTCACGCTGGGCGGCGACGGCACGATCAACGAGACGGTCAACGGCCTGATGGCGGGCGCCCCGGCCGCCGAGACACGCCCCGCGCTGGCCGTGGTCCCCGGCGGTTCGACGAACGTCTTCGCCCGCGCGCTCGGGCTCCCCAAGGGCTGGGCCGAGGGCGCGAGCGTGATCCTGGAGGCGCTGCGCGCCGGCCGTTCCCGCACCATCAGCCTCGGGCGCGCCGACGACCGATACTTCACCTTCTGCGCGGGACTGGGGCTCGACGCCTCGGTGGTGCGGCGGGTCGAGCAGGCGCGGCTGCGCGGGCGCACCTCCACTCCGGCGCTCTACATGCGAGCGGTCGTCGGCCAGTTCTTCACCGCAATGGACCGGCGGCACCCCACGATCAGGCTGGAGCGGCCGGGCGAGCAGACCGCGAGCGAGCTATCGACGGTCATCATCCAGAACACCGCGCCCTGGACCTTCATCGGCGACCGGGCGATCAACCCCAACCCGGGCGCCTCCTTCGAATTGGGTCTTGACGTACTCGCCCTTCGTCGACTCCGCGTACATAGCACAACACGCACAGTAACCCAACTGCTGTCCCGCAATCGCGAGTCGCACGGCTCACAGGTCGTTCGGCTGCACGACGTTTCGGAGTTTTCCCTGCTCACGGAGCATCCACAGGCGTTCCAGCTGGATGGCGACTACCTCGGCGAGCGGGAAAAGGTTCGTTTCACGAGCGTGCCGGGCGCACTGCGCGTAATCTGCTGAGGGGTGCCGTCTGCCCAGCGCAGGCTCACTCACCCGACCGAGTACGCCGGAAATGTCGGCAATGCGGCGGGGACTGTACTACATTGACTAGTGACTGTCGCATGCCGGGTGCTGACGCAAGGTCAAAACCCGGACAAAGGGGTTGTGGGCTTGCTCACGCGCTCGGATTTTTTCCGAGCGTCCCCCTTGACATCGCGGGAGTTCGTGAAAGTATTCACAAGCGAAACGAGTTACCGGGAAGTTGCGCGGACATGCCCGCCGTGTGGCACGAACACGCAGCTCGACCGGTCCCAAAGCCTGCTAACGCGCTGCTGATCGGATGAATGCGCAAAGTCGCGATCGGCACCGCGGACGCATATAGAGTTCCACCGCATTTACTGCCATCGATCCAGAACGAGGAGTGTTGCCGCCATGGACTGGCGCCACCATGCTGTCTGCCGCGACGAGGACCCCGAGCTGTTCTTCCCGATTGGGACGTCCGGCCCGGCGCTCCTGCAAGTCGAGCAGGCCAAGGCCGTCTGCCGGCGCTGCTCCGTGACCGACGAGTGCCTCCAGTGGGCCCTCGACTCCGGTCAGGACGCCGGCGTCTGGGGCGGGATGAGCGAAGAAGAGCGGCGCGCTGTCAAGCGTCGCGGCGGCCTGCGGGTCCGCGCTCACTCCGCCTGACAAAACCGCACCACACTCACAGCATCAACGCCCCGGGCTCCAGGCCAACCGGGGCGTTTTGCTTGCCCGCACAATGCTCGACTCGCTTTCCCCGGTGCTCCGCGGGGCCGTGGTGCACTCGGCCGAGCCCCAAACCACGCAACGCCGTGGCAGCCCCGCCCCGCACCGGCACGACCAGCGATGCCACGCGTGGCCCGGCCCAGGACCGCTGTGCCCGGGATGCCCCCCGGTCACCCCGGACAGCCCGCGACCTGGGCCGGCCCACGCCGCACGCAGGATGCCCCCGACACCATCCCGCGGCTGCGAGAACGACGCTCCGAGGCGTGGTCGGGGCGTCCCTCTTGTGGATGAGGAGCCCATCCGCGGCGCCCTGATACCGCGTCAGCCATTACTGCCGCCGGCAGAAGCCAGCCCTTCGTAGGACGCGGCCCTGACAAACCGGCGGGCCTCAACCGATCGGCGCAAGCCCAAGCCAGAGTCGAGCCGTGGCGAAGAAGCGCACACCGAGGGGCCGAACCCATCCCCGGAAGGCAAGCGCGTCAGGCCGCGACCGCCGCCAGCGACGACGACACCTCGTCCGCCCGGGCCAGCACGAGCCGCGCCAGCTCGGCCGCGCCCTCCAAGGGCTGGGCTGCCGCCATCGCGCCCGCTTCGAGAGCCGACCCGATCACCGCGTCGTAGAGCAGCCCGGGCGCGAGGAAGTACGCCGCCACCCCGATCCGCTCCGCCCCGGACGCCCGGAGCTGGGCCACCGCCTCGGCGCCGGTCGGTGCGGCGGCCGAGGCGTACGCGACCCGGGCCGGCACGCCCAGCGACTCGCCGAGCGCGTCGGCGGCCCGCACCACGGTCTGCCGCGCGGTCGCGTCGCGTGTGCCCGCGGCCGCCAGCACCACGCCGTCGAAGCCGGAGCCGGCCGCCGCCAGCCGCCGCCGCAGGCCCGCGAGCAGCGCCTCGTCGACCGGCGCACCGGTCACCGGGCCGAGCACGGGCGCGACCGCCACCGGCAGCCGCAGGCCGGCCGCGCGGGCGGTGCGCACCACTTCGGGTACGTCCACCCGCCCGTGATAGGCCGCCGTGAGCAGCAGCGGCACCAGCGTCACCCGCTCGTGGCCGGCCGCCTCCAGCGCGCTCAGCACCTGCCCGGGGCGGGGCAGCGTGTGGTCGAGGTAGGCGGCGCGCACGTCGAGGCCAGGGCGCGCCGCGGCCACCGCGCGTACGAGCGCCCTGGTCGCCCGGGCCGCCCGCGGATCGCGGCTGCCGTGGGCAACCAGGAGCAGCGGGGTCATGTGTGCAGGCCGCACTCGGTCTTCTCGAACATCGCCCACCGGCCGGCCCGCGGGTCTTCGCCGGCCTTGGTACGCCGCGTGCACGGCCAGCAGCCGATCGAGGTGTACCCCTTCTTGAAAAGCTCGTTGACCGGCACGTTCCACCGGGAGATGTACGCGTCGACGTCGGCCTGGCTCCACGCCGCGATCGGGTTGACCTTGACCTTGCCGCGCCTGGGGTCGAAGGCGACCACCGGCGTGTTGGCGCGGGTCGGCGACTCGTCGCGGCGCAGGCCGGCGGCCCACGCGTCGTAGTCGGCGAGCGCCCGCTCCAGCGGCTCCACCTTGCGCAGGAAGCAGCAGTCGTCGGGACTCTTGTTGAACAGGCGCGGGCCGTACTCCCCGTCCTGCTGTCCCACCGTCAGCCGGGGCCGGATCGACCGCACGTTGACCGGCATCGTGGCGGCGACGGTGTCGCGCACCTTGAGCGTCTCGGGGAAGTGCAGGCCGGTGTCGAGGAAGACCACGTCGACGCCGGGCGCCACGCGGGACACGAGGTGCGCCAGCACCGCGTCGGCCATCGAGCTGGTCACGCAGAACCGCTCGCCGAACGTCTCCGCCGCCCACCGGGCGATCTCTTCGGCCGGTGCCCCCTCCAGCTCGCGGCCCGCCTCCTCGGCGAGCCGGCGCAGCTCCTCGGGCTCGCGCCCGCCAGCCTTGGTGGTACCTCCGAGGGTCACCAGCCCCAGCGCGGTGCCGTTCACGATGCCTCCCCGTACGATCGCTGACGCGGCGCCGGCGGCGCCGTCTTCCCTCCGCTGGCGGAGTCGACCGGCGCGCTCACCGGGACACCGCCTTGCGCACCAGTCCGACGAACTTGACAGTGAACGCCCGCGCGCAGCCGCGGCACTCCCAGGTGCCGTGCCCCTCCTCGGACGGGCGCAGGTCTTCCTCCCCGCAGTAGGGGCAGTACAGAGGTGCGGCGCGCGACTCGCTCATCGGAGTGCCTCCTCCTCGACCCGCATGACCCAACTGGCGAACGCCTCGCCTTCGGTGCGGCTGTCCAGGTAGCGGCGGGCCAGGCGTTCGACGTACTCCGGAAGCTCGTCCGCGGTGGTCTTGAGACCGCGCAGCTTGCGCCCGAAACCGGCCTTCTGGCCCTCGGCCATGCCGAGGCCGCCGCCGAGGTGGACCTGGAAGCCCTCCACCTGCGTCCCGTCCGGACCCATCACGATCTGGCCCTTGAGCCCGATGTCGGCGGTCTGCGTGCGGGCGCAGGCGTTGGGGCAGCCGTTGATGTGGATGCTGATGTCGGCGTCCATCTCGCCGAGGCGCTCTTCGAGGCGGGCGACGAGCTCCTCGCCGCGCCGCTTGGTCTCGACGATCGCCAGCTTGCAGAACTCGATGCCGGTGCAGGCCATCGTGCCCCGCCGCCAGGTCGACGGATTGGCCTCCAGACCGATCCCGCGCAGCGCGGCCACCAGCGAGTCGACGCGCTCTTGCGCCACGTCGAGCACCAGCAGTTTCTGGTACGGCGTGAGCCGCACCCGCCCGCTGCCGTGCCCCTCGACGAGGTCGGCGAGCTGCGCGAGCTGCGTGCCGGACGTGCGCCCCACCACGGGGGCGGCACCGACATAGAAGCGGCCGTCGGCCTGCTGGTGCACGCCGATGTGGTCGATCGGCTTCTCCGGCAGCCGCGGCGCGGGACCGTCGAGCAGCGTACGACCGAGGTACTCCTTCTCCAGCACCTCGCGGAACCGCTCCACGCCCCAGTCGGCCACCAGGAACTTGAGCCGCGCGCGGTGGCGCAGCCGGCGGTAGCCGTAGTCGCGGAAGATGCTCACCACGCCGGCCCACACCTCGGGCACCTCGTCGAGCGGGACCCACACGCCGAGGCGCTGGGCCAGCATGGGGTTGGTCGAGAGGCCGCCGCCGACCCAGAGGTCGAAGCCCGGACCGTACTCCGGGTGGTCGACGCCGAGGAACGAGATGTCGTTGACCTCGTACGGCATGTCGGCCAGCCACGAGATCGACGACTTGAACTTGCGCGGCAGGTTGGAGAACTGCGGGTCGCCCACGAAACGCTTCACGATCGCGTCGATCGCGGGCGTGGCGTCGAGCTTCTCGTCGGCCGAGATGCCGGCCACCGGGCTGCCCAGCACCACGCGCGGGCAGTCGCCGCACGCCTCGGTGGTCTCCAGCCCCACCGCCTCCAGCCGGCGCCAGATCTCCGGCATGTCTTCGACCCGGATCCAGTGGAGCTGGATGTTTTGCCGGTCGGTGATGTCGGCCGTGTCGCGCGCGAACTCCTGCGAGATGCCGGCGATCGTGCGCAGCTGGTCGAGGTCGAGCGCGCCGCCGTCGACGCGGACCCGCAACATGAAGTATTCGTCGTCGAGCTCGTGCGGCTCGAGGACGGCTGTGCGACCGCCGTCGATCCCGGGCTTGCGCTGGGTGTAGAGCCCCCACCAGCGGAACCGCCCGCGCAGGTCCTGCGGGTCGATCGAGTCGAAACCGCGGTGCGCGTAGATGTTTTCGATCCGGGCGCGGACGTTGAGCGGGTTGTCGTCCTTCTTGGTGCGCTCGTTGGGGTTGAGCGGCTCGCGGTGCCCCAGCGCCCACTGCCCTTCGCCACGCGCCTTGCGCGGGCGTGCGGCCGGCCGGCCTTCCGAGCTTGTGACCGCCATCCTCGGCGTCCTCCGTGTGTCTTCGTCAGGATGGACGCGCGAGGCTACGGCAAGATCAAAGAGGGCCGGCGCTCTCTACGCGCCCGGAAACAGAACTGATCGGGCGACGTCAGTGGGCCCGACACATGGCGCTGCGCACGCGGCCGTAGTCAACGTGGCGCCGGGAGGTCAATCCCAGCGACACGGCACGGCGCTCAGCAACGGTCACGCTGGTTAGCCTCTCACAGCCACCACGGCCCGCCAACCAGCGGCCCAGATGCCGGGAGTGTGGTTTGTAACACCTAGGCAACAAGCGGTAGTCGCTGGCGATCCCCGTCCAGTGGCCGCCCCGAGCAAAGTCATTGCGGACGGGCGGTAGCATGCGCGGCGCCTTACCGGATTCAAGCAATGACGGGGAGAACCGTGTCACTTTGGAAAAAATCCGCCATTTTGGCGGCCGCCTCGGCTTCGCTGGTCGCTCTGGCCGCATGCGGCGGCTCGGATCCCGCCGCACCGGCCGGGCCCAAGGAGGAAAGCATCCTCACGCGGCTGGTCAGCGACGCCAAGGGTTCGTTGCAGAAGGCCGTGGACAGCGCCACGAAGGCCAACACCGTGACCATGAAGATGGACGGCAAGGCCGGCAGCGAGACGTTCCAGGGTGAAGGTGTCCTGGTGTTCGGCGACGACCCCAAGGCGGAGATCTCTGTCAAGAGCTCCTCCGCCCCGGACGCGGCCACCAAGATGCGGATCATCGGCACGGTCATCTACATCGAGGTCCCAGAGGCCGAGCGCGCGGAGATGGAGGGCAAGCGCTGGATGAAGATGGACCTGGCCGCCGCGGGTGGGCAGGCGGGGTCGGCGTTCGCCGATCAGATGGATGACATCGACCCGGTGCGCCAGGTCAAGACGCTGCTCGCCGCCGAGTCGGTCACCGTGGTCGGCGAGGAGACCGTAAACGGCGTGCAGACCGTCCACTACACCGTCACCAACCCGCTCTCCACCTACCTCGGCCAGCTCGACGCCGAACTGCGCAAGAGCGCCGAGGAGGAGCTGACCAAGCAGGGCGTCAAGGAAGTCAAGACCGACCTCTGGGTGGACGAGCAGTACCAGCCGCGCCGAGTGCACGTCGTCACGGGTACCGCCAGCGAGGTCACCGTCGACTACACCGACTACGGCAAGCCGGCCACCATCGATGCGCCGCCGGCCGCCGAGGTCTTCGACTTCGCGAAGGCGCTCGAGGGCCTCACCACCGGAGGCTGACGCCGGGTCAGCGCTTGGTCAGAGGGAGCACGAGGACCGCCTCGGTGCCTCCCTCTGGCCTGGGCCGCAGCTCGATCGTGCCACTCAGCTCGCCGGTCACCAGCGCGCGCACGATCTGGAGCCCCAGCCGCCCGGCCTGCTCGGCGTCGAACTCCTGCGGCAGCCCCCGACCGTTGTCGGCGACCGTCACGTGCAGCTCCTTGCGCTGGCGGTGGGAGGAGACCACCACCTCGCCGACCGCGCCCACGCCGTCGATCTCCGGGAAGCCGTGCTCGACCGCGTTGATCAGCAGCTCGTTGAGCACCATCACCAGCGAGGTGGCCATCTCGGCGGGCAGCACTCCGAACGTGCCCTTGCGCCGCATCGCCACCTTGGACGCCGTCGTACCCACCTCGGCGGCGGCCGCGGCGACCCGGTCGACGATCCCGTCGAACTCCACCGCCTCGTCGCTCGACATCGAGAGCGTCTCGTGTACGAGCGCGATCGAGGCGACCCGTCGCACCGACTCCTCCAGCGCCGCCTTGGCCGACGGCGTCTCCACGCGCCGGGCCTGGAGGCGGAGCAGCGCGGCGACGGTCTGGAGGTTGTTCTTCACCCGGTGGTGGATCTCGCGGATGGTGGCGTCTTTGGTGACCAGCGCCCGGTCGCGGCGGCGCACCTCGGTCACGTCACGCGCGAGCACCAGCGCGCCGATCGGCACGCCCGCCGGCATCAGCGGCAGCGCCCGGGTCAGCACCGTGGCACCACGCGCCTCGATCTCCTTGCGCGACGGCGCCTCGCCACCGAGCGCGGCCAGGATGCGGGCCGAGGCGTCGGTGCCCTCCAGCGGGTCGTCGGCCAGCCGGGCGGCGAGCGCGGCGAGATCCTCGCCCACCAGGTGGGAGGCGAAGCCCAACCGGCGGAACGCGGACTGCGCGTTGGGGCTCGCGTACGTCACCTTGCCGCTCGCGTCCAGCCGGATCAGCCCGTCGCCCACGCGCGGGGCGGAGGTGGTCTCGATGCGGTGGCTGATCGGCGGAAAGGTGCCGTCGGCCATCATCTGCGCCAGGTCGTCGGCCGTGGTGAGGTAGTTGAGTTCGAGCTGGCTCGGCGTACGCGCGGTGGAGAGGTTGGTGTCCCGCCCCACGACCGCGATCACCCCGCCGGGCTCACCGTCGGCGTCGCGCAGCCGCACCGGGATCGCCTCGTGGCGGGCGGGCGTGTCCCCGTACCAGACCGGGTCGCCCTCACGCCAGATCCGCCCCTGCCGGTAGGCGATCGTCAGGTGCGCCACCTCGGGCCCGCCGACCGTGCGGCCGACCTGGTCGTCCTGGTAGGCCGTGGGCGCGGTCGTCGGCCGCACCTGGGCCACGCACAGAAAAGACTCGTGCCCGTCGACCGGGACCCACAGCAGCAGGTCGGCGAAGGAGAGGTCGGAGAGCAACTGCCAGTCGCCGGCGAGCCGGTGCAGGTGGTCGATGTCGCCCGAGCCCAGCGAGGTGTGCTCTTCGACCAGATCGCGCAGCGTGGACACAGCGCCACTCTAGGGCCTATCCGCCGGGTCTTGTAGCTCCGCGGCGATGGCCCGCGCGGGGCGGTCACAGCGTCGAGGTGACCTTCTTGAGGCCCCGTGGCGCGTCGGGATCCTCGCCCCGGGCCAGCGCGAGCGCGAGCGCCAGCCGCTGGAGGGGCAGGATGTCGAGCAGCGGCGCGAGCCGCTCGTCCACGTCGGGCACCGCCAGCTCGCCGCGCGCCCCCACCGTGAGCACGTCCGCCTTGCGCTCGCGCAGCCGCGCCAGCACGTCGCCCATCGCCGCGCCGCCCGGCCCCGACCCCACCACCGCCAGCACCGGCACGTCCGGGTCGGTCATCGCCAGCGGCCCGTGCAGCAGATCGGCACCGGAGAAGGCGAGCGCCGGCAGGTACGACGTCTCCATGAGCTTGAGGGCGGCCTCGCGGGCGGTCGCGTACGCGTACCCCCGGCCGGTCGTGACCAGGCGCGCGGCGAACCGGTAGCGGCCCGCGACGGTCTCCGGCGCGAGGTCGGCCAGCACCGCCGACGCGAGATCGGGAAGCGCCGCGAGCTCCGCCGGTGGCCGGCCGCCGCCCGCGCGCACGCTCTCGACGAGCAGGAGCAGGGCCAGAAGCTCAGCCGTGTACGTCTTTGTTGCCGCCACCGCCCGCTCGTGCCCCGCCGCCACGTCCACCGAAAGCTCGGCGGCAGCCGCGAGGGGCGAATCGGGGTTGTTGGTGATCGCGAGCGTCAGCGCCCCCGACTCGCGCGCGACCCGCACCACTTCGGTCAGGTCGGGCGACCCGCCGCTCTGACTGACACCGATGACCAGCGCCTGCGACAGATCCGGCCGCGCGCCGTAGACGGTGACCGCGCTGGGCGAGGCGAGCCCGGCGGGGAGACCGAGGCGGATCTCGGCGAGGTACGCCCCGTAGAGCGCCGCGTGGTCGGAGGTCCCCCGCGCGGTGAGCACCACGTGCCGCGGTCGCCGCTCCGCGATGGCGGCCGCCGCCCGCGCGATGGGGTCGGCGTGCTCCGGCTCGAGCAGGCGCGCGTAGACCTCCGGCTGCTCCGCGATGTCCGCGGCCATGCCCGCTCCCGGCGTCCCCACGATGTCCTCCCGCATACCGTGCGCGAACCTGCTCGATCGGTGCTCATTCTTGCACGCAATCCCGCTCAACCACAACGCATCGCGCACGAGCGCGCGTACCGTCACGCCCCGGTTTCCCCTTCCGGCCGGCTCGACTCCGCTCCCCTCAAGAGGCGGCGGCGCAGGCGCCGATCCGGCTGAGCCCTCGTTACGCGTGTACGGCGAAGGGCGCCCAACGGAGGGCGCCCTTCGACGGAGGTGGCAGGCGTTACGGCACCGCGGGCGCGTCGGCCAGCGCGCGTTCGGCCTGCTCCTCGGGCGTGGCCTTGGGGCTGACCTCGTTGGAGCCGCGCAGCGGGATCTCCTTCACGAACCAGGCCAGCACCGGCACCAGTACCGCGAACGCGACCGCCCACCAGAAGACCCCCGCGATCGAGTCGGCCAGGCTCGCCAGCAGGCCGTCGCGGGCGGCGGCGGGCAGGCCGGCCAGCACCGCCGGGTCGAAGGTGCCGGCACCGCCACCGCCGCTGAACTGGTCGGCCGCCTGCGCGCCCAGCTTGTCGGTGAGCTCGTGCTGGAAGCGAGTGGCGAAGACCGCGCCGAAGAGCGAGATGCCGAACGAGCCACCGATCGACCGGAAGAACGTCGCCGCGCCGCTCGCCGCGCCCAGGTCGCGCTGCTCGACGCTGTTCTGCGCGATCAGCATCGAGGTCTGCATCAGGAAGCCCATGCCGACGCCGAGCACCACCAGGTACGCCCCGAGTTCGAAGCGGCTGGTGTGCGCGTCGAGCAGGGTCAGCAGCACCATGCCGACGGTCATGATGGCGCCGCCGATGATCGGGTAGACACGGTAGCGCCCGGTGCGGGTGATCGCCCGGCCGCTCAGGATCGACACGATCAGCATGCCGAACATGAGCGGCAGCAGGAGCAGGCCGCTGCCGGTGGCGGAGGCGCCCTGCACGTACTGCTGGAAGATCGGCAGGAAGTTCATCGCGCCGAACATGGCGAAGCCGAGCAGGAAGCCGACCGCCGAGATGAGCGCGAAGTTGCGGTTCTTGAACAGGCCAAGCGGCAGGATCGGCTCGGCCGCACGCCGCTCGACCAGCGCGAAGATGGCCAGCGACACCACGGCGAGCGCGATCAGGCCGAAGATCTGCGGGGAGGTCCAGGCGTACTCGTTGCCGCCCCACGTGGTGATCAGCACCAGCGCGGTGATGCCCACGGAGAGCAGACCGGCGCCCAGCCAGTCGATCTTGTGCTCGGTGCGGTACTTCGGCAGGTGCATCTGCGTGATCAGTACGAGCAGCGCGATGCCACCCAGCGGCAGGTTGATGTAGAACGCCCACCGCCACGACAGGTGGTCCGCGATGAAGCCGCCGAGCAGCGGGCCGGCCACCATCGCGACCGCCATGACGCCGGCCATCATGCCCTGGTAGCGACCCCGCTCGCGGGGCGGCACCAGGTCACCGATGATCGCCATCACGCCGACGATCAGACCGCCCGCGCCGAGCCCCTGCACCGCCCGGAAGCCGATGAGCTGGAACATGCCGTCCGCCGGACCGCCCAGCATGCTGGAGCCCGCCATGCCGGAGAGGGCCGAGCCGACCAGGAACACCACGATCGAGGTGAGGAAGACCGACTTGCGCCCGTACAGGTCGCCAAGCTTTCCCCAGAGGGGCGTGGAGACGGTGGTGCCCAGCACGTACGCGGTGACGACCCACGTGAAGTGGTCGAGCCCGTCGAACTCGCGCACGATGATCGGCAGCGATGTACTGACGATCATGTTGTCGAGCATCGCGAGCATCATCGCGATCATCAGACCGACCAGCACGACTCGGATCTTGGGCTGGGCGGCCGCGGGCTGATCTGTGACGGTCATGTCACGCCTCCCCCTGGTAGCGTCCTTACTTGCCGTACGGTAAGCTCACCACTAACCGGTCGTCAAGTAAGTTGCTGGGTAAGGTGATGAAGGTGAGCGAGAGCACAGGCGACACACGGTCGCGCATTCAGGCCGTGGCGCTGGAGCTCTTCACCGAGGAGGGCTACGAGAAGACCTCGCTGCGGGAGATCGCCGAGCGCCTCGGCGTGACCAAGGCGGCGCTCTACTACCACTTCAAGAGCAAAGACGAGATCGCCAACAGCTTCGTCGAGGATCGCATCGGGATCATGGACGGGCTGATCGAGTGGGCCGAGTCCGAGCCGCCGACCGCCGAGACCCGCCGCACTCTCGTGGCGCGCTACGCCGACGAGCTCTTCGGCACCGACCGGCACTCCGTCATGCGCTTCTTCGAGCAGAACCAGACAGCGATCAAGAGCCTCTCGTCCGGTGTGGAGATGCGCAAGCGCATGATCCGCCTCGCCAACCTGCTCGCCCGCCCGGAGACCTCACACGAGGCACAGGTGCGCGCCGCCCTCTCGCTCTTCTCGGTGCACAGCACCTGGTTCGCGATCCGCGACCCCGACATCACCAACGAGCAGCGCCGCGCGATCGGCCTCAAAATCGCCTACGAACTGCTCGACAAGATCGACGACGCCAGCGCCGAATGAGGGGATTCGCGATCTAGCCGAGTTTGTTGCGCCGATGGCGCCGTAGGTCGTCTAGGAGAGATTTCGGCGTCGAGGTGGTCTCGTGGCTGGGCCGCGTTCGGACCTGGTGTGGCGTGTTGGGGAAGCTGTCGAGCTGGGCGCACCGGTGCGCCCAACACCGGGACGGGCGCCGGATGCGCGGCTCGCGCCGTGCATGTCGGGTCCGCTGGGCCAGCCACGCCGGACCCGTCGGGTGCGCGGGCTATGTCGGGGACATAGCCCTTTCAAACCGGCCGCGAGGGGCTATGACCCCGACAAAGCCCCGTTCGAAGCGACGAGGCCCGGGGCGGCGCGGCAACACAGGCAGGCGCGAGCGTGCTGAGCGCAACCCCGACCGTGCAAGCTTTCTAGATCGCGATTCCCACGCGAGGTTGTGACACGGAAGTCGCTGGGACCCGGCAGGCCATGTCGGGCGTGGACGGGCCCAGACGCGCTGGAGCCCGAAGGGCTTTAGAGCTCCAGCCGCAGGCCCAGCAGATCCACGCCCGGCATCGGCGACCAGTCGAGCTGCGGCTGGCGCACGAAGCCCAGCCGCGCGTAGAGGCGCTGGGCCGGCGCCGCGAAGTCGCGCGTGCAGATGACCACCGCGGTGCACTCCAGCTCGACCGCGCGGCGTACGCAGGCTCGGGCGAGCGCCTCGCCGACGCCCCGCCCCTGCGCGACCGGATCGACCGCGAGCATCCGAAACTCCGCCTCGCCCGGCCCGGACAGCTCCGCGTACGTCGAGCCGGGCAGCACGAACGTCACCGCGCCCAGCACCGCGTCGCCCTCGTCGACCGCCACGTAGATCTCGCCGTCGACGGCCCGCGAGGCCACGTCGGCCAGCGTCGCGGCGTAGGACACCTCGTCCTTGAGCTGGCCGTCCGCCTCGTAGGCCGCGACGCTCACCCGTGCGATCGCGTCGTGGTCGTCGGGGCGGGCGGCGCGGACCCGAACGCCCGCCCCCGGCCCGATGACTCGCTCGCTCATTCGATCACCGCGATGAGGTCGCCCTCCTGGACGACGTCGCCCTCGTTGACCGCGAGCTGCCGTACCGTACCGCCGCCCTCCGCCAGCACCGGGATCTCCATCTTCATGGACTCCAGGATGACCAGGGTGTCTCCCTCGGCGACCGTGTCACCGGCCGACGCGACGACCTTCCAGACGTTCGCCACCATCTCGGCGCGGATCTCCTCGGCCATCGGTGGGCCTCCCTCGTGAGCGGAGTGAGTGTAGGTGCGTCGGTATCAAATCATGCCCGGTTAGGATCCGTGATGTACGTCGACTCCGCCGCCGCGGCAATGCCCCGCTGGCGGTGCACAGGCGGCATCCGCTAGCTCCGCACACGTCTGGGAGGCCCGCATGGCTAAGAAGGCTCGCAAGAAGAAGGCCCGTAAGAAGAGCTCGGCCAACCACGGCAAGCGCCCAAACTCCTAGGCGCTGGTCAGGGCGCTCCGGAGGTCGTCTGCTCGACCGCTTCCGGGGCGCCTTCGGCATTTGCGGGGGCCTTGAGCCGGGCGGCCAGCAGCGCGTCGAGCGCGGCCACCACGGCGATCAGCACGGCCACGCGCAGGCCGATCGCCTCCTGGATGCCGAAGCGCCAGTACTCCCCCGCGCCGAACCAGATCCCGGCCAGCAGGCTCACGCCCGAGGCGACCGCCACGACCGCCCCGGCCAGCGCCAGATCCGGCCGTCGCCGCGCGGCGACGGCCAGACCCGCGACCATGACCACCATCGCGGCCGCGAGTGCCTTCAGGGCCCAGCTCCGGGGCGGGAAGACCAGCTTCTCCACCGTCATCGGCACCACGCGCTCGGTCTTGGCGTAGTCGGAGCCCGCCACCGAGAGCCGCACCACCTCGCGCAGTTGCCGGCCGAAGACACCGGGCTCCGCGAGTGCGTACCGCTGCCACACGTCGGGCGCGTTGCGCTCGCCCCACGCCTTGAACTCGGGGCACTGCTCGTACGCCGCCGCGAACTTCGCCGTCTCCCACGCCGGGCCGGCGGCGATCTCCTCCATGCCGGGGCACGAGGGCATGCCGAACTCGCGCTGGAAGATCGCCTTCACCTCGGGGTCGGGCAGCACGTGCAGCCGCAGCCGGAAGAGCATCAGCCCCTCCTCGTGCCGCACCTCGGGCGTGGCGCTCCAGCCGGTGTACGTGCGATCGACGACCGGCGTGATCGCCGTACACCAGATGGTCGCGAGCACCAGCGCGCCGGCCGCGACGATGGCCTGCCGGCGGCGGGCCGGGCGGCGCCACGCGACGATCGCCAGGGCGAGGATCAGGAAGACCACGAAGACCCGCACATCGGTCCGGACGAAGGTCCACCAGACCGCCGTCGCGGTCGCCCCCGCCAGGAGCCAGACCGATCGGGTACGGGCCCAGAGCAGCATCAGCGCCAGCGTGAGCACGCCGAGCGAGATGGAGAGCGACTCGGAGAGGATCGCGAAGTCCCAGTTGGCCACCTGCGGCAGCAGCGCGACCGCCAGCACGGCCGCGACCGCCACGCAGCGGGCCACGAGCGTGCGCAGGCAAGTCCAGAGCGCCCAGGCGAGCAGCGCCCAGGCGATGGTGCCCACCGCCCACTGCGCCACCGCCCGCGCCTGGTCATTCGGGAAGATCGCGTAGAAGAGCGGCACGCCCCACAGGCGCGGGGCGTTGCCGGTCAGCGAAACCAGCGGCCCGCGGTCGAAGGCCGGGTCGTCGCGGTACGCGTACGAGAACGTGTCGTACGAGGTGAAGACCTCGCCTCGGACGCAGATGAAGATCCGGACGGCCACGAAGACCGCCAGCAGGCCGGCGAACACCGCCTCGGGCAGTCGCACCAGACGGCGCAACTGGTCTTTGGGCAAGGGGGAACTCCAGGAAACGCGGCGGCTAGTCGGGCAAATACTCCCGGGAGTCGGCCTCGAACACAAGCTCACTGAGCCGGACGCGCAGGCGGTCACGCAGCTCGGTGGGCGCCCGCTCGTCACCGCAGCAGCGCGCGACCAGGGCCTTCACCTCCTGCTCGATGCCGTACTCCCGGAGGCACGGCGAGCACTCGTCGAGGTGGGTGCGGATCAGGTTGCGCCGCTCGTCGGTGCACTCCAGATCGAGGTAGAGGTAGACCTCCGCGAGCACATCACGACAGTCGGTTTCGTGTGGTTCACCGCAACTCACGGTCTGTCACACCTCCTGGCCAGCTGCTGCGGTGTCGGGCGACGGGCTCCGATTGAAGCCCCGCTCGGCAGCGTAGCGCTCCAGCAACTTGCGCAGGTTACGCCGGCCACGGTGCAGCCGCGACATCACGGTGCCGATCGGCGTGCCCATGATGTCGGCGATCTCCTTGTAGGAGAAACCCTCGACGTCGGCGAGGTAGACCGCGAGCCGGAACTCCTCCGGCAGCTGCTGGAGAGCGTCCTTGACGTCGCTGTCCGGCAGCCGCTCGAGCGCCTCGGTCTCCGCCGACTTCAGACCGCTCGACGTGTGGGACTCCGCCTCGGCGAGCTGCCAGTCGGTGATCTCCTCGGTCGGGGCCTGGATCGGCTGGCGCTGCCGCCGCCGGTACGAGTTGATGTACGTATTGGTGAGAATGCGGTACAGCCATGCCTTGAGGTTGGTGCCCTCCTCAAACTGATGGAAGGCCGCGAACGCCTTGAGGAAGGTCTCCTGGACCAGGTCCTCGGCGTCCGCTGGATTGCGCGTCATGCGCAGGCCGGCGGCGTACAGCTGGTCGACGAACGGCAGGGCGTCGCGCTCGAAGCGCGCCCTGCGCTCATCGGTCCTCTCCGGTCGGGTCAACCGAACGTCCCCCCTCGACTGTCCCGCCGAGGATACGCGGAACGCCTGGTCGGCGCCCGAGGAAGGCCCACCTGCCGCTGGGTTCGCCGCGAGCCACTCCGGCCCGTCCAGCAGCTGCCTCACCCGCGCGACCTCGGCGTTTTCCCGCTCAGAGGGTCGCGTACTGGTTTGCACCGGATCTGCCCCTTCCGCAGCTTGTGCTTCCGGGGTCTAGAACACGTACCCGGAGGGGCGCATTCCCCGCGGCGCAGGTCAGAGGCGTCAGCGGGCGAGATTCCGCTCGCGCAGCCAGTCGACGACGAGGCGGGCGGTGCCGGCGGGATCACGCCGGAGATCGTGCCCCTCACCTGGCCGTACCACGATCAGGGTGTGCCGGTCGCCGGCTGGGACGCCGAACGGGTCACGGTCGCCGTTGAGCACGAGCGTCGATACGCCGGAGGCCAGCTCTGCCTGCCGGGAGCGCTCCGGCTTGCCCGGCGGATGGAGTGGGAAGGCGAGGCACACGACCGCCGCCGCACCGAGGTCGGCCGCGGTGCGGCAGGCGACCCGGGCGCCGCTCGACCGGCCACCGACCACGAGCGGCGTGCGGCGGGACGTGGTGAGCAGTTCGCGTACGACCGAGGTCCACGCCTCGTCGAGCTGCGGCGCCGGCGCGGGCGCGCGGCGGCCGGCCACGCGGTAGGGCTGCGTGACCCGGGCGACGGTGACGCCGGCGGCGGACGCGGCGTCGCGGAGCGCGACGAGATCGGGCGCGTCGACGCCACCTCCGGCACCGTGGCCGAGCACGAGCAGGCTCTTGGCTCGGCCGGACGCCGGGGTCAGGTCGACCAGGGCCGACCCGCGGGGCGTGACGATCTCGCGGCTGCTCTCAGGCACCAGCCCATCGTGACGCACACCGGAACGGTCAGCGTGTATTTACCGGCACCAAGGTCAGGAGCTGGTCGCGGACCGGCGGGCCCGCCCCCTCCATCGCCTCGCCGTCGCGCTGCACCTGGCCCCGCCACGCGACGAGCATCGCCCGGCGCTCGCGCGGGGTGGTGGCGCCCCAGACGCCGTGACAGTCGCCCACCTCGAGCGCCCAGGCGAGGCATGCCCCCTGGACGTCGCACGTGCGGCAGAGGGCCACCGCGGCGTCGGCCGGCTCGCTGGGAGCCGGGAAGAACGTCTCGGGGTCCACACTCTGGCACACGCCTCGCGTGCGCCACGCATCATCCAGCTGCCGCTCGCTCAGCGCCCGAAGCAGTCTCGGGTCGCGCCGTGCGGCGGCAACCTCGTGCGGGCGTGGCATCCGCGCCCGTGTCATCCACCCACCTCCCCCGTGGGACCGGCGAAGTAATGGTCATTGCCGTCCGCCCAGTGCGAATCGACACCTCTGCCGGCGCTGTGTTCTATCGCATTTGCGCCTTGCAATTCAAGGGGTTGCATAGATCCTGACCGAAAGGCCAATCATCTATTCACCACGAATACCGGCAAACGACACGCAGTGTGATGGGAGCGCTCCCGTGCGCTATCGCTCGGTGTGATTGCTAGTCACGGTGTGTCAGAAGAACCAGAAACGAAACAGAAACACTAACGATCAAAATAACGTCAACTCGACCGGCTCTTCCGGGGGTCCGGCGAGTGTGCCGCCGGGGACCCGCTCGACCAGATGCGGGCCGTCGTTGCGGACATCGCCAACCGCCGGACCGACCGGACGGATCTCCAGCCCGGCCAGAAACTCGTCGCTCGGCGCGGTCAGCAGCTCCTCGGGCTCGCCGCCGCCGGCCAGCCAGTCGGCCCATCGCTGCCAGGGAAGCAGCAGCGGCATCCGGTCGTGTACGAGCGCCAGGTCGCCGATCGCCGCGGTGGTCACCACGCTGAACGTCAGCCCCTCCGCCCACGGCGACCACAGCCCCGCCATCGCGAGCACACCGCCGCCCGCGGGCGTCATGAAGTACGGCTGTTTGCGCCCGTCGGGGCCGCGCAGCCACTCGTACCAGCCGTCGGCCGGCACCAGGCACCGGCGCTTGACGAACGGCGACGCGTACGCGCTCGTGGTGGCCACCGTCTCGGCTCGCGCGTTGATCATCCGGGCCGCGCCCTTGGCGTCCTTGGCCCAGGTCGGGACGAGGCCCCACCGCGCGGCGGCGAGCACGCGCTCCCCACGTGACCTGGACATCCGCACGATCGGCACCGGATCGGTGGGCGCGACGTTGTAGTCGGGCACGAGGCTCCCGCCGGTGTCGTCGTACGCCTCGAAGAGCGCGCTGAGATCCGCCGCGCTGCGGGTGGTCGCGTACCGGCCGCACATGCTGCCCACGCTACGCGTCTCGGGCGGTGGCGGACGCCCGCCGGTGCCGCGCCCGTCTCGACACTCGGGAGAAGTCGGATCGGCGATCACGCATCGTCGGCGGCGGACGGCAGACTGTACGAGTGGCCACCATGACCTCGACCCGCGCCCCCGTCCCGTGGACCCCGCCGACCGCCAAGGAGCCGGTCGCCACCACTGTGCGGCTGCCCGGCTCCAAGTCCATGACCGCGCGGGCGCTCGTGCTCAGCGCGATCGCCGACGGACCCTCGACGCTCCGCCGCCCGCTGCGCGCCCGCGACACCGAGCTGATGGCGGCTGGGCTCCGCGCCATGGGGTCCCAGGTGTCCACGCTCGACGACGACCGCTGGGTAATCCGCCCCAATCCGCTGGCCGGGCCGGCGCACATCGACGTCGGGCTCGCCGGCACGGTCATGCGCTTCGTGCCGCCGGTGGCCGGGCTGGCGACCGGCACGGTCACGTTCGACGGCGACCCCCGCGCCCGGCAGCGGCCCCTCGGCCCGCTGGTGGGCGCGCTGCGCTCGATCGGCATCCGGATCGACTCCTCCGAGGCCGCCGGGCTCCCGCTGGCCGTGCACGGCACCGGGCGGGTCGCCGGTGGCGAGGTGGAGATCGACGCCTCCGCGTCCAGCCAGTTCGTCTCCGGGCTGCTGCTGACCGGCGCGGCGTTCGAGCGGGGCATCGTGGTGCGCCACTCCGGCCCGCCCGTGCCCTCCGCCCCGCACCTGCGGATGACCGCGATGATGCTGCGCGCCGCCGGCGGCGCGGTCGACGACACCACGCCCGACGTGTGGGCGGTGCAGCCCGGCCGGCTCTCCGGGCGCGCCTGGGTCATCGAGCCCGACCTCTCCGGCGCCGCGCCGTTCTTCGCCGCCGCGCTGGTCACCGGTGGTGAGGTGACGCTCCTCGGCTGGCCGCGCACCAGCTCCCAGCCGGTCGACCGGCTCCGCACCCTGTTCAACGAGATGGGCGGCGAGGTCTCCCTCGGCACCGAGGGGCTGACCGTGCGCGGCACCGGCGCGGTGCACGGGCTCGACGCCGACCTCGCCGACGTCAGCGAGCTGACCCCGGTGCTCGCCGCGCTGGCCGCGCTCGCCGACTCGCCGTCCCGCCTGCGCGGCGTCGCGCACATCCGCGGCCACGAGACCGACCGCGTCGCCGCGCTCGCCCGCGAGCTCAAGGCGCTCGGCGCCGACGTGACCGAGAGCCACGACGGGCTCGAGATCCGCCCGCGCCCGCTGCGCGGCGCGCCCTTCCAGACGTACGACGACCACCGGCTCGCCCACGCCGCGGCGGTCATCGGCCTCGCCGTCCCCGGCATCCAGGTCGACGACGTGGCATGCACGTCGAAGACCCTGCCCGAGTTCCCGGCGCTATGGTCAGCAATGGTGGCCGGGCACTAGCGAGCTTCGGGGAGGGGTCCTGACGGGAAAGCGGCGGGAGTACGACGAGGACGACGTACGGGTCCGCCCGTCCCGTTCCTCGCGCCCGCGCACCCGCACGCGCCCGAAGCACGCCGACGCGGTCGAGGGCTTCGTGGTCGCGGTCGACCGAGGGCGCTACACCTGCCAGGTCGGCGACCTGGGCGTCACCGCGATGCGGGCCCGCGAGCTGGGTCGCAAGTCGGTGGTGGTGGGCGACCGGGTCGCGCTGGTCGGCGACACCTCGGGCACACCGGGCGCGCTCGCCCGCATCGTGCGGATCGCCGAGCGCACCTCGGTGCTACGGCGCACCGCGGATGACGACGACACCACCTCCGAGGGACGACTCGAGCGAGTCGTGGTGGCCAACGCCGACCAGTTGGTGATCGTCAGCTCGCTCGCCGACCCGCCGCCGCGCACCGGCTTCATCGACCGGTGCCTCGTCGCCGCGTACGACGCCGACATCGACCCGCTGCTCTGCCTCACCAAGGCCGACCTCGCCGCGCCCGACGCCGTGCTCGGCTACTACGCCGAGCTCGACCTGCCGCACGTGCTCTGCCGGCCGGACATCGATCCCGACGACCTGCGCGCCGCGCTCACCGGCCGGGTCTCGGTGCTGGTCGGCCACTCCGGCGTGGGCAAGTCCACGCTCGTCAACCGCCTCGTGCCGGACGCCGACCGGGCGGTCGGCGCGGTCAGCGCGGTGGGCAAGGGGCGGCACACCTCGACCAGCGCCGTCGCGCTCCAGCTTCCGGCCGGCAAGCCGAGCTGGATCATCGACACCCCGGGGGTACGCAGCTTCGGCCTCGCCCACGTCTCCGCGGAGAGCCTGCTGCACGGCTTTCCCGACCTGGTGGAGGCGACGGTCGACTGCCCGCCGGGCTGCGAGCACACCGCCGGCGACCCGGAGTGCGCGCTGGACGCCTGGGTCGCGGCGGGACACGCGGACGAGCGGCGGCTCCGCTCGTACCGCCGGCTGCTGGCCTCTCGAACAGGCGAGCCGGACCCCGAAGCTCAGACCTCGACGTAGCCGCCCGTGCGCCAGTAGACGCCGTCCTCGCGCGACATCAGCCCCTCGTCGACGAGGTAGCGGCGCAGCGCGGCGTGGTCGTCGTGCCAGGCGCGGAGGACCGCGTCGACGGCCCGCTCCGGATAGCGCATGCCCGGCTCGAACGCGGCGGCGACGTGCTCGAGGATGACCCGGCGCTTGCCCCGGGCGGCCGGCATCCGCACGATCCGCCCGTCGCGGATGAAGACCCGCAGGACCGCCGCCTTAGCCCGGTCGGGGTCGAGATCCTCCTCGGCGGCCGGCGGCGGCGCGTGCTCGCGTACCGCCTCCTTGAAGACGTTGGTCTCGGCCACGATCCGCCCGCCGGCGATGGTCACGAGGCCGCCCTGCTCCAGCCGGCGGAGCGCGACGGCGACCTCGCGGGCCGCCTGACCCGTGCGCGTGGCCACCTCGGACGGGGTGGACGCCCCCAGCACCACCGCGGCGAAGGTGGTGAGCCGGTCAGGCTCGGCGAGCAATCCACACAGCGCATCCGGTCTCATAACGGGGACGCTATCGCGTGCGGGTCGCCCCGATCAGCTACGTTTCCCGCCATGGCCCGGTACGCCGACGATCTCGCCCTCGCCCACGTGCTCGCCGACACCGCGGACTCGATCTCCTCCGCGCGGTTTCGGGCGCTCGACCTCCATGTGGAGTCAAAGCCGGACCTCACGCCGGTCTCCGACGCGGACACGGCGGTGGAGCGTGCCCTGCGCGCCACGCTCGCCCGCACCCGGCCGCGGGACGCGGTGCTCGGCGAGGAGTACGGCGTGACCGAGGCGGCGGCCGGGCCGGGCACGCGGCAGTGGGTGATCGACCCGATCGACGGCACGAAGAACTTCATCCGCGGCGTACCCGTGTGGGCGACGCTGATCGCGCTGATGGAGGGCGACCAGCCGGTGGTGGGGCTGGTCTCGGCGCCGGCGCTGGGGCGGCGGTGGTGGGCGGCGACGGGGCACGGGGCGTACGCGGGACGGCACACCGCCGCCGCCACACCGATCAAGGTGTCGGGCGTGAGCCGCCTCGCCGACGCGAGCTTCTGCTACTCCGACCTCATGGGCTGGGAGGAGACCGGCCGGCTCGGCGCAATGCTCAGCATCCTCCGGCAGACATGGCGCAACCGGGCGTACGGCGACTTCTACGGCTACATGCTGCTGGCCGAAGGCGCGCTCGACGCGATGGTCGAGCCGGAGCTCTCCCTGTGGGACGTCGCCGCGCTCGTACCGATCGTGACCGAGGCGGGCGGTTCGTTCACCGATCTGGACGGGCGTCCCGGACCGGCCGGCGGCAGTGCGGTGGCCACAAATCGCAAGCTCCACGCCGACCTGCTCGAACGTCTCTCCGCCCCGGGCATCGAGGCGCTCTGACGGGCGGACCGGCGCGAGCCTTGGCCGCACGGGCTGGACGGGACCGCTAGCATCGCCGGGTGGCATCCACTGGCGGTTGGTGTTTCCTCGTCGCAATGATCTTGGCGTACGGCGTAGCCAACCTCCTCCAGTCGATGGCGGCCGCCCGCACCACGGTCCACCACACGTTCGACCCCGGGCTGCTGATCCGCCTCGCGAGCCACCGCTGCTACCTCGTCGGCCTCGCCTGCCAGGGCCTCGGTTTCCTGCTCGCCTTCCTGGCCCGGCGCGACCTGCCGCTCTTCCTCGTACAGGCGAGCGTGGCGGCCGGCCTCGGCGTGACCGCCATACTCGGCGTGCTGATCCTCAAGTGGCGCCTGCCGGCCGCCGAGGTCGCGCTGCTGGTGCTCCTCTTCGCCGGCATCGGCGCGCTCGTGCTCGCCGCCGAGCCCGCGCCCTCCCGCCGCATCGGCACGCTCGGGCTCGCCGCCCTGGTGATCGCACTCGCGCTGATCGGCGTGTTGGGCTTCTTCGCGGTCCGGCTGCACGGCGTACCTGGCTCGGTCGCGCTCGGCTCACTCGCCGGCCTGGCCTTCGCCAGCGCGGCGGTCGCGGCCCGCCCGCTCGCCGCGGTGCACTCCGCCGAGGCGCTCCTCACGCATCCGCTGCTGCACCTGCTGCTCGCGCACACGGTGGTCGGCCAACTGCTGCTCGGGCTGGCGATGCAGCGCGGCTCCACCACCGCCGCCGTCGCCGCGATGGACGCCGCTGGTGCGGTGCCCGCCGCCCTCATCGGCCTGCTCTTCCTCGGCGACCGGATCTGGCCCGGCCGGGAGTGGCTGGCGATGGTGGGCTTCCTGGTCACGCTGGCGGCGGTGATCGGCATGACCCGCTACGCCGAGCCGCAGCACCACCACCAGGTCGCCCGGGCGGCCCGCGGCCGCCCGGTGCGCCTCCCCCACGCATTACCAGCCGCCCGGCGGTAGACCACGCCATTTCCGCGAAGTCGCGGTGCGGGCGGGAGCATGGGTCGCCCGATCAGGGGTACCAAAGGGTCAGGTACCCATCATGACAACCGACGCAGCGACACCGATGCCCGACCGCTGGATCAGCCTGGAGCTTGAGCCGGAGGTCGAGGCCGCCCGGCTGGCCCGCGATCTGGTGAGCGCCGCCTGCGCCCGGTGGCATCGCGAAGACCTGGCCGAGACCGCGCACATCGCGGTGAGCGAACTGGTCAACAACGCCGTCATCCACGCGCGCACCCCGCTGAGCGTGCGCGTCACCCTGCGGCGGGACGAGCTGCTCATCGCCGTACGCGACCGGTCGCCCGAGCCGCCCCGCCCGCGAACGCCGGCCTCCAGCTCGTACGGCGGGCGCGGCCTGATGCTCCTGGAGGCGGTGTCGTCCCGGTGGGGCTGCGCCCAGTACGAGGACGGCAAGGTCGTCTGGGCCGTCCTCGGCTAGGGCGTGTTTCGTAAGGGTCGGTCGAGCCGAGGCGGAGTCCAGGCGGCGTCCGGTGGTGCCGGGCGGAAGGTCGCACACCGGTGTTGTATGTGGCCTTTCGTCCGGTGCCGCCGGTCGTCGTCTGGGCCCGCCGCAGGCCGGGCATGCCCTTATGAAACACGCCCCAGGGGCAGCCGATCGGTGCTGGTCGCCAGTCGAGGCCATCCGTCGAGGTGCAGAGCGTGCCCTCGGTCACCGAGACGAAGAACCGGCCGGTGATCGCCGACGGCGCGGTGACCGCCGGTGGGGTCTTGCCGAGCGCGGGCAGGCCAGGCAGGTCGGTGCGCGCGGTGCGGAGAACTTCAGTCGGTGGCGGCGCGGAGCGCGAGTACGCAGGTGTCGTCGTCGGGGTTGGCCGGCTGGAGTCGGGCCAGCAGCGCGTGGAGGGGCAGCTCGGCCGCGCCGGCGACGGCCCGCAGCACCGGACCGAGCCAGTCGCTGTCGTACGTACGCCGCTCGATCAGCCCGTCCGTGTAGATCAGCATGGTGTCGCCCGGCGCGAGCGGCGTGGTCGCCGTGGCGTACGTCGAGCTGCGCTGGGCGCCGACGAGCATGCCGTCCGGCCGGTCGAGCGGCGCCGCACCGGCCCGGGTGAGCAGGATGGGCGGCGGATGCCCGGCCTGTGCCCAGGTGACCGAAGACGTCTCCGGGTCGAAGCGGGCCACCGCGGCGGTCGCGGTCGGGCCGGCGGGGTCGTCACAGACCATCCAGTTGAGGTACTTGAGCAGCTGGGCCGGGTCGTCCGTGGTGACCGCGAGCGCGGAGATCGCGTGTCGGAGCCGCGCCATCGTGGCCGCCGCCGGCATTCCGTGCCCGGCCACGTCGCCGACCGCGAGGAGCGTGCGGTCTCCGGGCAGCTGCACGAGGTCGAACCAGTCGCCGCCGACCCGGGCCATCTCCTCGGCCGGCTGGTAGCGCACCGCAGCCCGCAGCCCGGGGCGGTGCACCGTGCCCGTGGGCACGGGCAGGATGACCTGCTGGAGGGCGGTCACGACCCGGTGCTCGGTCTGGAGGCTGGCCTGGAGCTCGGCCGACTCGGCCTCGATGTCGGCGAGGCGGGCCCGGTCGCGCTCGGCCGCCTCCACGGCGCTGACGTCCTGGATGATCCCGTAGACCATCCGGATCCGCCCGCCGGCGCCCCGCTCGGCCTCGAAGATGGCCCGGATGTGGCGCACGCCGCTGCGTACGATGATCCGAAACGCGACGTCGATCGTCTGCGCGTCGCCGATCAGTGCCTGGACCGCCTTGTCCACGCGCCCCAGGTCGTCCGCGTGGATGTAGTCCCGGGACTGCGACAGAGTGGCGGGACCGGCCGCCCGGTCTCGCTCGTAGATCTCGAAGAGGTGGTCGGACCAATGGACCGTATCGCTGGTCAGATCCCACTCCGCCCAGCCCAGGTTGCCCAGCCGCTCAGTGCGCGCGAGGCGGTCGAGGACCTCGGCCGTACTCTTCGCGGTGCTTTTTGGCACCCCTCGACCATCCCACACCCCGTCCGCGACCGGCGACAGTGTCACCGCTTCGGTACGGTTGGCCCATCGACACCGTCCCGCTTCTCACCGAGACGTTCGAGCGCAGCCAGGTCACCCGGCTGCGCCATGCTGTCGCGTCGTGCGTCGGCAAGGCCGGGCTGGTCGGCCAGCGCCTCGACGACTTCGTGCTGGCGGTCAACGAGCTGCTGACCAACGCGGTCCGCCACGGCGGCGGCAACGGGCGGCTCATGCTGTGGCGCCGGGGCGACGAGGTCGTGTGCGAGGTCTCCGACCACGGCGAGGGCTTCGACGACTCACGGCTCGCCAGCGGCGCCCGGCCGGCCGCTGACACGCCGGGCGGCTGGGGGCTGTGGCTGGCCGGCAAGCTGAGCGACCGCATGGAGGTGCAGACCGGGCCGAGCGGCACCACGGTCCGGATCAGCGCCGCCTTGGGGCCGGCCGCCTAGAGCCGCCCGCCCCACGGGCGCCCCCAGCGGAGGGCGCCCGCCACGCCTAGCCGAAGAGGGCGCTCACCGATTCTCCATTGTGGATGCGGCGCATCGCCTCGGCGAGCGCCGGCGCCACCGAGAGCACACGCAGCTTGGGTACGCGCTTGTCGTCCGGGATCGGCACGGTGTTCGTACAGACGATCTCCAGCACGCCCTCCTGCTCGCTGAGCCGGTGCAGCGCCCCGCCGGAGAAGAGGCCGTGCGTGCAGGCGAGGCGGATCGAGCGCACCTTCAGCTCGCGCAGGTGGTCCATCAGCTCGATCATGGTGCTGCCCTTGGCGATCTCGTCGTCGAGCACGATCACGTCGCGGTCCACCACGTCACCGATCACGGCGCTGATCTGTACGCGGTCGTCCGGGAAGCGTTGCTTGGCACCGGCCGCCACGGGCGTACCGATCATGCGGGCGAAGTGCGACGCCTCCTTGGCGTTGCCGAGGTCGGGCGAGACCACCACGGCGTCGGCGAGGTCGTACTGCCGGAAGTGGGCGGCCAGCTCGCGCAGCGCGTGCAGGTGGTCGACCGGCATGCCGAAGAAGCCGTGCACCTGCGGCGAGTGCAGCGTCACGGCGAGGACCCGGTCGGCGCCGGAGGTCTTCAGCAGGTCGGCGACGAGGCGCGCGCCGATCGAGATGCGCGGCGCGTCCTTCTTGTCCGACCGGGCGTACGCGTAGTGCGGCATCACCACGGTGATCCGACCCGCCGAGGCGCCCCGGGCGGCGTCCAGCATCAGCAGCAGCTCGACCAGGTTCTCCTGCACCGGCGGGACGAGCGGCTGGATCAGGAACACGTCGCGTTCCCGGCAGTTCGCCTCCAGCTGGACCTCGAGGCAGTCGTTGGCGAAGCGGGACACCCGCACGGGGTGCAGGGGCACGTCGAGGTGGGCGCAGATCTCCTCGGCTAGTTGGGGGTGGGCGGTTCCGCTGAAGACGGCGATGTCACGCACGCACCGGATCCTAGTGATCGACCTGGCGAGCGGATCATCAAGCTCGGGGACGACACGCGGCGCCACTCACACCATCGGACGACCCCTGGCAACTCCCTGGGAGTGCCCGGTATCGCCGCTAACGTGTCGCCAGAAAACGCTCTCTTGACATCACATTCATCGATCTGACAGGTTTGTTAACAACATCGAGGAGCGTGATGCCATATGCGGAGAGCCCTGCTGGTCCTGGCGCTCGTGGCGGCCGGCCTCGTCGTCCCGGCGACGAGTAGCCCGGCGATCGCGGCACCAGGTGCCCTAACCTGGTCGGACGAGTTCAACGGCGCGGCCGGCAGCGCGCCCGACCCCGGCAAGTGGCGCTACGACATCGGTGGCGGCGGCTGGGGCAACAACGAGATGCAGTACTACACCAACAGCACGCGCAACGCCGCGCTCGACGGCGCCGGCAACCTGGTCATCACCGCCCGCCGGGAGAACCCGGCCAACTACCAGTGCCACTACGGCACCTGCCAGTACACGTCCGCGCGGCTGCTCACCTCCGGCACGTTCACGCAGACGTACGGCCGGTTCGAGGCGCGCATGAAGCTGCCATACGGGCAGGGCATCTGGCCCGCGTTCTGGATGCTCGGCACGCCGGTCAACTGGCCCACCAGCGGCGAGATCGACATCATGGAGAACATCGGTCGCGAGCCGAACACCGTGCACGGCACGGTGCACGGGCCTGGCTACTCCGGCGCCGGCGGCATCGGCGGTGGCTACAGCGGGCCCCGCTTCGCCGACGGGTTCCACGTCTTCACCGTCGACTGGGCGCCCGACTCGATCACCTGGTACGTGGACGGCAACCAGTACTTCCGCATCACGCCCGCCTCGCTCAACGGCAACCAGTGGGTCTTCAACCATCCGTTCTTCCTGATCATGAACATCGCGGTCGGTGGCCACTGGCCCGGCTACCCGGACGGCAGCACGACCTTCCCGCAGACGCTGACCGTCGACTACGTACGGGCGTACGCGTGGAACACCGGCGGCAACCCCTCGCCCGGCGGCAACACGATCGTCGGGTACGGCAACAAGTGCGTCGACGTGGCCAGCGCGAACACCGCCAACGGCACCCCCGTGCAGCTCTGGACCTGCAACGGCACCGGCGCGCAGAGCTGGACCAACGGCGCCAACTCCTCGCTCCGCGCGCTGGGCAAGTGCATGGACGTGACCGCCGCCGGCACCGCGGACGGCACGCCGGTGCAGCTGTACGACTGCAACGGCACCGGCGCGCAGCAGTGGCGGGTCGAAGCGGACGGCGACATCGTCAACATCGGATCCAACAAGTGCCTCGACGCCCGCGGGGTCAGCTCGGCCGACGGCACCCGGCTGCAGATCTGGACCTGCACCGGCGGCGCCAACCAGAAGTGGCGCCGCCCCTGAGAGATCACTCCCGGCGGCTCACCCGCGCCGGCCCGTGGAGAGGTCGTTCTCAGGCGGCTCCCGCCCACGCCGCTTCGGCGAGGGCGGGAGCCTCGGGCGCCCCCGAGCCGCCGATCTGGCGCGAGGAGTTGAGCAGCCCGGACACCAGTCCCGAGTCTCCGCGCGCCACGCCGCTCGTGGCGAGCGTCCGAGACCGGTGGGTCTACCAGGAGCGGCCGGTCAACCGCTCGTAGACCTCGATGTACCGCTCCCGCGTGGCGGCCACGACGTCGGCCGGCACTTCGGGCGCCGGCGGCCGCTTGTCCCAGCCGGTGCTGGTCGCCCAGTCGCGTACGAACTGCTTGTCGAAGGAGAACTGGGCCCGCCCCGGCTGCCAGGAGTCGGCCGCCCAGAAGCGGGACGAGTCAGGCGTCAGCACCTCGTCGCCGAGCACGAGCGTGCCGTCCGGCGCCCAGCCCAGCTCCAGTTTGGTGTCGGCGATCACGATGCCCCGGTCGGCCGCGATCTCGGCGCCCCGCCGGTAGACCGCCAGCGTGATCCGGCGCAGCTCCTCGGCGGTCTCCGCGCCGACTTCGGCCACCACGTCGTCGTACGTGATGAACTCGTCGTGCTCGCCCACGGGCGCCTTGGTGGTCGGCGTGAAGATCGGCTCCGGCAGCCGGTCGGCCTCGACCAGCCCGGACGGCAGCGGCACGCCGGAGACCGCGCCCGACTTCTCGTACTCCTTGAGCCCCAGCCCGGTCAGGTAGCCACGGGCGATGCACTCGACCGGCACCATCCGCAGCCGGCGGCACCGGATGGCCCGGCCGGCGAACTCGGCCGGCACGTCGGTCGCCGAGATCACGTGGTGTGGCACCAGGTCGGCCAACTGCTCGAACCACCACAGCGAGAGGCGGGTCAGCACCGCGCCCTTGTCCGGTATCGGCGTGGGCAGCACGGCGTCGTAGACCGACACGCGGTCGGAGGCGACCAGGATGAGGTCGTCGCCGTCGGCGTACACGTCGCGGACCTTGCCGGAATGCAGGAGCTTCACCCCGCCACCGTAGCCACCTGCCGGGGCGCCGGTGACGACCGGGCCGGGAGCGCGAGCGCGCCCAGCCGAGCATCGGTCGGGCGTTCGACGGCGGGCAGCGATACCCTTACGCGGTGACAAACCCTGTCGAGTTGCCCTCGCCCTGGCGGGACGCCCGATTGACTGTCGTGGTGCCGACCTATAACGAGGTGGACAATGTGGCGCTGCTCGTCGAGCGGCTGCTCGCGCTGCCCATGCCGGGTCTGCACGTGCTGATCGCCGATGACAACTCCCCCGACGGCACGGGCGAGGTGGCCGACAAGCTGGGCGTGGAAAACCCCGGCAGGGTGACGGTGGTGCACCGCGCCGGCAAAGAAGGGCTCGGCCGGGCGTACGTCGACGGGATAGGGCGGGCACTCGACGCTGGCGCGGAGTTCGTGGCGCAGATGGACGCCGACCTCTCGCACCCGCCGGAGGCGCTGCCAGGGCTGCTCGGCACGCTGCTCTCCACGCGCGCGGGCGTGGTGATCGGCTCGCGATACGTGCCCGGCGGACAGCTCGACGAAAACTGGCCCCTCTACCGCCGCGCGCTGAGCGGCTGGGCCAACTTCTACGTTCACACGCTGCTCAATGTGCGGATCCGCGACCTCACCGCGGGGTTCAAGGTGTGGCGGGCCGACGTACTGCGCGACATCGGGCTCGACCGCGTGCAGTCCAACGGCTACAGCTTCCAAGTCGAGATGCACTACCTCGCGACCCAGTTCGGGCACACGATCATCGAGGTGCCGATCCGCTTCGAGGAGCGCACCAGCGGCGCCTCCAAGATGACCGCGAAGACCAAGATCGAGAGCGCCGTCATGCCGTTCCGCCTGCGGTGGAAGCACCGCGCGAAGGGCGAGTGACACCGGCGCGACGAGCGGCTCGTCGCGCGGCGACCCGCCGCCCCGCTCAGCGAGGGCCGTCGCGAGGCCCGCCGCGGCGGCTCCTGGTCAGCGCGAGCAGGCCGATCACGACGAGCGCCACCACGATCAGGCAACAGAGGCCGGCGAAGAGCCCGAAGCCGCCGAGGCGCGGACGGCGCTGGGCCGCCTCCAGCACGATCTCGTTGTCCGCCGCCCAGGCCGCAGCCGGCACGAGCACCGCCGCCACCGTGCCGACAAGCAGGGCCGCCGTGCGCGCCCACCATCGAGTCAAAAACGACATAGGGACATGGTCCCCTCTCCGGGCGCCTCAACGCCGCGTCTGGCGGATTCTTTCCAGTGCGGTGACCCACCACCCTCTACCGGCTTCGCCGGGCCGATGGCCAGCCGCCGGTCACCCCGGTACACCGGCGCCCGCGCGAATTCGGGGCGCCCCCACAGCGTGAGGACGCCCCGAATCGCTACTTACTCGGTGTTCAGCCGACCGCGCCGATCGCCACGCCGGCCCGGCCCACCACGGCGCCCTCGTCGGTCGCGATGACCGCCTCGCCGAAGAGGGTACGGCCGCCGGCCGGCACCGAGTTCGCCGTTACCGTGCCGCTGACCGTGGTCGACGCGCCGCTCGTCAGCGGCACGACCGTCGCCGGCACCGAGATGGAGCCGAGCGCCACCGCGAAGAACACGTCGCGGTAGTCGTACGCCGTGGTGCCCGCCGGCACGGCGTAACCGTCGATCTCGATCGTGTACGTGCCCGCCGGCGGGTTCAGGATCGACACCGACTCCTCGGAGTCACCGTCGGCGTTGTACTGGACCAGCGTGGAGCCCCGGTACACGAAGAGGTCGAGGTCGGCGCCTGGGTCGCTGGTGTTACCGATCTTGACGTCCAGCCGGGTCGCACCGGCCGGCACCTCCACGTCGAAGGTCTGCACCTCGCCGTCGGCGATGGTGGGCCGCTGCGCCGAGGCGCTGCCGAGCGGGCCGCCCTGCGCGGAGACGTTGATCGGGCCGAACTGGTTGGTGATCGTCCAGCTCACCGGGTTGGCCTGGCCGGCCGTCACGCTCGGCAGCTCGATCACCGGCGGCTCCACCTTGACGCCCTGGACCCGCGCGGCGATCTGGTACGGGTTGTTGAGCGCCGGCGAGGTACGCCGTGCCTCGACCTCGATCTCCCACACGCCCGGGATCGGGTTCTCGTACGACCGCTCCTGCGGCTTGCAGACGGCCGGGTCGGAGTAGTTCGTGTAGCAGTACGGGCTGCTGTTGTTCTCCTGCCGTACCCCGTGCGGGTTGAACGTGATGAACCGCGTGTGCGAGCCGGTCGCGATGCCGGAGAGGTTCACCTGAAGCGCGGCCGCGCCCGGGGGCACGGTCACGAAGTAGGACGTGGACGAGTTCCGGTCCACCGAACCGGCGGCGCTGTACGAGTGGTTCGGCTTCTTCACGTCGTTCGACGCGACCACCGTGTTCAGCACCTCGAAGTCGACGACGGACGTCGACGGGTCGTCCACGCGCAGGAGCGCACCGTGCGCGCCGATCGACGGCTTCGCCTGCACCGTGATGCTGACCGTCTTGTTCAACGGCAGCGACACGTTGCGCGGCGCGGAGAACGTGCCGTCGTTGCCGACCCAGGTGAGCTTGTGCATGACGCTCCGCGCCGGGCCGCTCGTACGGGTCAGCTTGATCTTGTACGACTTGGACTGGCCCGCCTTGTGCCCGCCGTTGGTGGAGGCGCACCGGTTGTAGATGCCGGTGCCCACGTCGGGCGTGGCGAGGAAGTCGGAAAGCTCGGTGCAGACCGGCGCCGACGAGGTGTACGTACGCGTCTCCACACCGCCGCGCAGCAACTGCCACGCGCCCGGCACGTTGACCATGCCGTTGCCCTGGGCGTACGCCGGCACGCCGTCGATCCACTTCGCCGAGCTGTAGAGCGCCCGGCGCAGGGCGGCCGGGGTGACGCCCCGGTCGGTCGCCTTCGCGGCGGAGAGCAGCAGCGCGGCCGCGCCCGCCGTCTGCGGCGCCGCCATCGAGGTGCCGTTGGACATCAGCAGGCCCGGCGGCAGCGGGTAGCCTGCCTCGGCCACCGGCCCGCCGGGCTGCCACATCGGCCCGGTGGAGATCGCGGCGCCCGGCGCGGTGATGTTCGGCTTGGTGCCGCCGTCCTCCCGCGGACCCCGCGAGGAGAAGGTGAACATGCCGTTCTTGACCCGCACCGCCGAGCCGTAGTTGGCCAGCCAGGTCTCCTTGCTGATGCTGGCCGCCACGCTGATCACGTCGGTGGTCACCGAGGGGTCGCCGACCGCGTTGACGCCCGGGCCGTCGTTGCCGGCCGAGATGACCAACTGCACGCCGTACTCGTTGATCAGTCGGTTGTAGAGCGCGGCGCGGGCGTTGTTGCCGTCGTTGAAGGCCGGCAGGCCGCCGATCGACATGTTGACCACGTCGACGCCGCGGTTGATGACCAGGTCGGCCATGCCGTCCATCAGCGCGGCGGCGGTGCAGCCGCCGCCGAATGCGCAGGCGCGGCCGGAGACGAGCTTCGCGCCGGGGGCGGCGCCGTCGAAGACCGGGTTGCCGAGCATGTCGTTGGCGGCGGTGATGCCGGCGACGTGCGAGCCGTGCGAGCTTGCCACGAGGCCGATGTTGACGAAGTCGGCGACACCGGGCAGGCCGGCCGGGGTCGTGTCGACATCCTCGCGGACCTCGACCACGAACGGCATCTGCTCGCGCACCGGGGTCGCCGGGTTGTCGGTGCCGAAGTGGCCGACGTCGAACCGCTCCTTGTACGGCCGCATCACCGGGTCGTCGGTGAAGTCGAGGTTCTGGTTGGTGTCGACCCGGACGTCGTGGGTCACCGGGTCGTACAGCACGCCGAAGAGGTCGGTGGTGTCTCCGTCGCGGTTGACGTCGCCGGCGTTGTCGCCGCCCGCGGTCGTCGCCTCGTTGAACCGGTTGATCTGGTAGGTGCCGGGCGGCGCGGTCCAGGTGCCGCCCTGGTACGAGAAGGTCGGCCCGGTCACCGTCGTGAGCATGGCGCGCCAGGTGCCGTCTCCGTCGAAGATCGGATCGGTCGCGGTGAACCAGTCGACGATCTTCCGCTCGCCCGTGGAGGTGGTCTGGAGGGCGGGGTTGTCGAGGTCTACACCGGAGTCGAGGATGCCGATCGTCACGCCGCGGCCATCCCACGTGGGGTGCTGCTGCTTGAACTTGACGGCGCCGGTCTCGTGCGTCGGCATGAAGGGGTTGGCGGCGGGCGTGTCCGGGCCGGGGCCGACGACGGTCTGCGCCTTGGCTCCCTTGGCGCCCTGCTTGCCGTCGAGGCCCGGGTCGGGCAGCGCGATCGACTCGTTCAGGTCGACCGCGGCGACGCCGGGCAGCTTCGCGGCCTTCTCCACGGAGCCGGTGGGCACGCGGGCCCGGACGTAGCCGAGCGAGTCGTACCTCCTGGCGACGTCGCCGCCCAGCTTGACGAGCTCGCTCGCGACGTCCGCCGCCTCGCCCTTCTCCGTGGCGACGATGAGCATGACGTGCTGTTCACCCTTGGCTTGCGCCTCGGCGAGCAGGTCGGCGTCGTGCGCGTCCAGAGTGTCCGCAGGGGCGCTCTTGATGCTTTCAGGCGTGTCGGTGGGGTCAGCACTGGCGGGCGAGGGAATGCCCACGAGCGTCATTCCCGCTGCCACGCCTGACGCGAGCAGCAGGGCAGCGCTTCGCCGGCCCCACGTGGGGTGTTTTCTCACGTACCGTTCCTCCGAGGTCAGGAGCCCTGTTGTGCAGGGCACGACACGCGAGATCCTTCGCTTTTTGACAATGAGTGTCACTGCCCACGAACCAGTTGTGACCTGGCCGTGACGTTACTCAGTACAAATTAGACACTCACCCTCGGTGCACTCCGGCGCGGTCATCCGGCTCCGCCCTCGTCCTCCGCGGGCAACTGGAAGCGGTCCCGCTGGTCGGCCGGCACCAGGTCCAGGTACTCCCGGTGCCGCGAGATGTAGCGCCGCACGAACGGGCAGAAGGGCAACACCGCCGCCCCCTCCGCCCGGGCCGCGTCGAGCGCGCCGCGGACGAGCACCGAGCCCAGCCCGCGCCCCTCGAACCGCTCGTCGATCTCGGTGTGCAGGAAGGAGATCGCCGTCCCGCTCCGCCGGTACGTCGCGAAACCCGCCGCCTCGCCGTCCATCAGCAACTCGAAGCGGCTCGCCTGCCTGTCCTCCACCACCGTGGCCTCACTCATGCCCCCGATTCTCCCCCCCACCGGCCCTCGGCCGCCCGGCTCTCCGACCCAGGTCACATGGTCGGGACGCCCGGGAGGGTCACGGTCACCACGAGCCCGCCGCCCTCTCGGGGACGCGCGACCGCCTCGCCGCCGTGGGCGCGGGCCACCGCCCGCACGATCGAGAGGCCCAGGCCCGCGCCGGGCGTGGCGGCGCCGAGCCGGTCGCCCTCCAGCCGATGGAACGGTTCGAAGAGGCCGGGTACCTCGTAGCGGGGCACGACCGGGCCGGTGTTGCTGACCACCAGTTCGACCCAGCCGTCCGCCCGCGTGTCGGTGGTGACGCCGACCCAGCCTTCCGCCGGCACGTTGTACCGCACCGCGTTCTCCACCAGGTTCTGCACGAGGCGCTCCAGCAGCACAGGGTTGCCGGTGGTGGGCGCCGAGCCGGCCTCGGTGAGGATCGAGACCGTGCCCTGCTTGGCCTGCTCCGCCACGTGCTCCACGATGTCCGCCAGGTCCACATAGGAGCCCTCGGTCACCTCGCGTTCGGAGCGGGCGAGTACGAGCAGGCCGTCCAGCAGCCGCTCGTGGCGGCCGTTGATCTCGAGCAGCGTCTCGCCGAGCTGCCGCACCTCCGGCGAGGCGGCCCGCCGGTGCACGGCCACCTCGAGCAGCGCGCGGTTGAGCGTGAGCGGCGTACGCAGCTCGTGCGAGGCGTTCGCCACGAAACGCCGCTGCCCGTCGAACGACCGGTCGAGCCGCTCCAGCATCACGTCGAACGTGTCGGCGAGCTGCTTCACCTCGTCGTGCGGGCCGTCCAGCGCGATCCGCTCGTGCAGCCCGCGGTCGGCGGCCGGGGCCTCGGCGATGCGACGGGCGGTGTCGGTCATCCGCTGGAGCGGCTGGAGCAGGCGGCCGGCGATCAGCCAGCCCAGCGCGGTCGCCGCCACGCCGGCCAGGACCAGCGCGATCCCACCCTGGGTGAGCAGCGCGTTGAGCGCGCTGTCCCACGTGTCCTCGACCACGCGGGACTCCAGTTGCCCGCTCCTCGGCAGCCCGGCCGCGTCCGGCGGGAGGTCCGGCCCCTGGTACGACGTGACCTTGTGGCCGGGTTCCGGGATCCGCTGGGCGGTCAGCGCGTACGTGACACCGAGCAGCAGCACGCCGGCGATCAGGAAGAGCCCGCCGTAGACGAGGGTCAGTCGGGCCCGGATGGTCAGCCGGGACAGGCGCGGGCGGCTCATGGGATGCGGTACCCCACTCCCGGTTCGGTCAGCACGATCGGCGGGTCGCCGAGCTTGCGGCGCAGCTTGAGGATCGCCATCCGGACCGCGTGCGTGAACGGGTCGGCGTGCTCGTCCCACGCCTTCTCCAGCAGGTGTTCGGCGGAGACGGCCGCCCCCTCGGCCCGCAGCAGCTCGGCCAGCACCGCGAACTCCTTGCGGGACAGCGGCACGTACCGCCCGTTCCGGTAGACCTCGCGGCGGTGCAGGTCGAGGCGGATGCCGGCGCGCTGGAGGACCGGCGGGGCGGCGGGGCGGGAGCGGCGGCCCAGCGCCACGACGCGGGCGGCCAGCTCGGGGAAGGCGAACGGCTTGGGCAGGTAGTCGTCGGCGCCGAGGCTCAGCCCGGCCACGCGGTCGTCGATCTCGGCGGAGGCGGTCAGCATGAGTACCCGCACCGGCGACTCGCCGGCCACCACCGCCCGGCACACGTCGTCGCCGTGCACGACCGGCAGGTCGCGGTCGAGCACCACCACGTCGTACTCGTTGACGTCGATCCGTTCGAGCGCGGCGGCGCCGTCGTGCACCACGTCGACCGCGTGGGCGTCGCCGCGCAGCCACTCGGCCACCGCGTCCGCGAGCAGCGGCTCGTCCTCGACCACCAGGATCCGCATATCCCCATGGTGACCCACGGTGATGTCACGCCGGCGTCACCATTCTCGGAAACGCCCCGGTGATCCCCACCTCGCTCTACTCGGTGGTGGCGGCCGGATGAGCCGGCCGCCACCACTTCAGGGAGAGACGACGATGCGGATCAGAACAGGGCTCGTGCTCGGGCTGCTGCTGGCCCTGAGCGCGGCCGGCTGCGCCGGCGAGGGAGACAGCGGCGACCAGGTGGCCACCGCGGGCGGCCGGACACCGGAGGCGACCGCCAGCGCCGAGTCGGCCGGGAAGGGCGACGACCGGGACCAGATCCTGGCGTTCTCAAGGTGCATGAGGGAGAACGGCGTACCCGAGTTCCCCGACCCGGAGACGAACGGCTCCGGCGGCTTCTCCTTGTCGCTGCCGGGGGACACCGACAAGGAGAAGGTCGACGCGGCGCAGGAGAAGTGCAAGCAGCACCTCCCCGACGGCGGCGAGCCGCCGAAGCCGGACCCCGAGCAGGTGGAGACGATGCGCGAGTACGCACGGTGCATGCGGGAGAACGGCGTGCCCAAGTTTCCCGACCCGAGCGAGGACGGCGGCTTCCAGCTCGACGGCGACCAGGTCGGCGACCCGCAGAGCCCGGCGTTCAAGGCGGCCGAGGAGAAGTGCCGCTCGATCATGCCCGGAGCGCCCGGCACCGGCCGTGGCGGGACCAGCATCCGCGGGCGGGACGCGTGAGGCGCAGGCGGCGTACCGGCCGGGTCGTGGCCGTGGCGGGGGCGGTGGTGGCCGCCGGCGCGGTGGCCGCCACCGGGTTCGGTCTCGGGCTGCCCGGCGGCGACACGCCCAGCCAGGCGAGCAGCGACCTGCCGCCGGCCACCGCCGAGGTGACCCGGCAGGCGCTGGTGGACACGCGGAGCGAGAGCGGGGAGCTGGGCTACGGCAACTCGACCTCGGTGGCCGCCCGGTCCGGCGGCACGGTGACGGGCCTGCCGGCGACGGGGGCGACGGTCAAACGGGGGCAGGCCCTCTACCGGCTGGACAACGCGCCGGTCGTGCTGCTGTACGGCACGCTGCCGGCGTACCGCACGCTCGCCGTGGGCACGGAAGGCGCCGACGTCACGCAGTTCGAGAAGAACCTGCGAGCGCTCGGATACGACGGCTTCACGGTGGACGACGAGTACTCCAGCGCCACCGCCTCGGCCGTACGCGAGTGGCAGGAGGATCTCGGGCTGCCGGAGACCGGGACGGTGGAGCTGGGCCGCGTGGTCTTCGCCCCCGGCGAGGTACGGATCGAGAGCCACGACGCCGGGGTGGGCACGCCCGTCCAGCCGGGCACGGCCGTGCTCTCCTTCACTGGTACGGCACGCGTGGTCACCGTCGAGCTCGAGGTCGCCGACCAGCGGCTGGCTCGCAAGGGCAGCGCGGTCACGCTGACCCTCCCGGACGGTGCGGAGGCGGGCGGGAAGATCACGAAAACCGACTTGGTGATCACGCCGGCCGAGGGCCAGGAGCCCGCGTCCACAGTGGTCGAGGTGACCGTGACGGTCGACGACCCGAAGGCGGTCGCCAGTATCGACCGCGCGACCGTCGACGTGGCGTTCACCGCCGGGCGGCGGGAGGACGTGCTCACCGTTCCGGTGGCCGCGCTGCTCGCGCTCGCCGAGGGCGGCTACGGCGTACAGGTGGTGGAGGGCAGCGCCACTCGCGTCGTCGCGGTGGAGACAGGCCTGTTCGCCGGTGGGCGGGTCGAGGTCTCCGGCGATGGCGTCGCCGAGGGCGTGACCGTGGGGATGCCGTCGTGACCGCGGTGGTGGAGCTGGCGAGCGTGACCAAGGCGTACCCGGGCGGGGTCACCGCGCTGCGCGGCGTCTCGCTCTCCATCGGGTACGGCGAGGTCGCCGCGATCGTCGGCCCCTCCGGCTCGGGCAAGTCCACGATGCTGCACCTGATCGGCACGCTGGACCGCCCCACCACCGGCACGGTGCGGATCGACGGGTACGACGTCGCGTCCCTCTCCGACCGCCAGCTCTCCGCGCTGCGGGCGCGCCGGATCGGTTTCGTGTTCCAGCAGTTCCATCTCGCGACCGGGCAGTCCGCGGTTGACAACGTCGCGGACGGGCTGCTCTACGCGGGCGTACCGGCGAAAGAGCGGAAGCGGCGGGCGGAGGTCGCGCTGGACCGGGTCGGGCTGGGGCACCGCCTCGACCACCTGCCACACGAACTCTCCGGCGGGGAACGGCAACGGGTCGCGATCGCCCGCGCGGTCGTCGGCGAGCCGGCTCTGCTGCTCGCGGACGAGCCGACCGGCAACCTCGACTCCGCCTCCGGGTCGGGCGTGATGGCGCTGCTGCGCGAGCTGCACGCCGCCGGTACCACGGTGCTGGTCATCACCCACGACCGGGACATCGCGGCGAGCCTGCCCCGGCAGGTGTCCATGTTGGACGGGCAGGTGTCCATGTTGGACGGGGCGGTGGTCTGAGTGGCGCTGGCACTCTCCCCCGCCCGACTCGGCCCGCGCGACGTGTTCCGGGTCGGCGGCGCCGGCCTGCGGACCAGGCCGCTGCGCGCGTTCCTCTCCGCGCTCGGCATCGCGATCGGCATCGCCGCGATGACCGCGGTCGTCGGCATATCCTCGTCGAGCCGGGCCGAACTCGACCGCGAGCTGGCCGCGCTCGGCACCAACCTCCTGACCGTGGGGCCGGGCCGGACGCTCTTCGGCGACAACGCGACGCTGCCCACCGACTCGGTGGCGATGGTCGCCCGGATCGGGCCGGTCGACGAGGTGGCCGCGACCGGCAGGGTGCCGGACGCCAAGGTCTACCGCTCCGACCGGATACGGGCCGCGGAGACCGGCGGTATGACCGTGCAGGCGGCCCACCTCGACCTGCTCGACACGGTCGGCGGCACGCTCGCCAGCGGCACCTGGCTCAACGCGGCCACCTCCCGCTACCCCGCCGTCGTACTCGGCGCGTCGGCCGCCCGCCGGCTGGGCATCGGCGCGGCGGGCGCGGACATCCAGGTGTACGTGGGCGGCGCCTGGTTCACCGTCATCGGCATCCTTCGTGAGGTGCCGCTCGCGCCGGAGCTGGACGCGGCCGCGCTCGTGGGCTGGGCGGCGGCGGAGTCCTATCTGGACTTCGACGGCCATCCCACGACCGTCTACACGCGATCGGACGAGGCGGCCGTGGAGGCGGTACGGGACGTGCTCGCCGCCACCGCCAACCCCGAGGCGCCGCACGAGGTGGAGGTGTCCCGCCCGTCCGAGGCGCTGGAGGCGCAGCGGGCGACCGACCGGGCGTTCACCGGGCTGCTGCTGGGGCTCGGCGCGGTGGCGCTGCTGGTGGGCGGCGTCGGCGTGGCCAACACGATGGTCATCTCCGTGCTCGAACGGCGGGCCGAGATCGGCCTGCGCCGCTCGCTCGGGGCGACCCGCGGGCAGATCCGGATCCAGTTCCTCGCCGAGTCACTGCTGCTCTCGGCACTGGGCGGGATGGGCGGGGTGCTGCTGGGCATCGCGGTCACCTCCGGGTACGCCAGCACTCGCTCGTGGCCCGCGGTCGTACCGGTGTGGGCGATGGCCGGCGGGGTCGGCGCCACGCTGCTGATCGGGGCGATAGCCGGCCTGTACCCGGCGATCCGCGCGGCCCGCCTGGCGCCGACGGAGGCCCTCGCGACCCCGTGACGGGCAGGGCGGAAGGTCGCGTACACGCTGCCGACCTTCCGCCCGGGCCGGGCCAACAATCAGATTTGGGCTACCGCGACGTCCGTCGCGGTGCGGGCCGCTGCTCCCGCAGCCTCACCCTCCGCGGTCCACGACCCTCAGCGGCGTGGGGCCGCGTCGAGCAGGGCCCAGACGACCTTGCCGTCGCCGGCCGGGAGGCTGCCCCACCGGCTGCTGACCGCGTCGACCAGCGCCAGCCCTCGCCCGGAAAGGGCGGTGAGCGGCATGTCGGTGCGCAACACGGGCTCCTCCGCGCTGCCGTCCCGCACGCTGACGTGCAGGTATCGCCCGCGCAGCGAGAGCCGGAGCGTCATCATCGTGTGCGCGTGTGTCACCACGTTGTTGACGAACTCGGTCACCACCGTCGAGGCCGGACCCACCAGCGCCGGCACGTGCCACTTGCAGCACGCCTCGGTGGCCAGCTCGCGGGCCCGCCGGCCGGCGCCCACCACGGGCAGCAGATCCTCGGTGAGCGAGGGAGCGGCCGGGCCGAGCCGCAGCGAGCGCACGGCCTCGGCGAGAGTGGGCAGCACCATCAGGTGTTCGACCGCCTCCATGCGCAGCACGTGGGCCGCCTCGGCCGGGGGCGCGCAGAGTACGAGCGGCACCGCCGGCCAGCGCTCCGCCTGCCGCGCCACCGCCTGGAAGATCGAGAGGGCGCGCGGGTCGGCGAGGCGCATCGCGGAGAGGTCGACCAGCACCGCCTCGGGCTGCTCGGCCAGGCAGGTGATGAGGGCGGATCGCACCGACGCCGCGCCCGTGCCGTCGAGGACGCCCACCACGCGCGCGATCGCGTACGCATGATGATCGTCGATCAGACACTTGACGGCTGTCGGCATGGCACCTCATTGTCCGCAGCGGGCCTGACCGCGAGGTTACCCTCCGTTCGCCCAGGGAAAACGTGATCTTCCCGGCCTCGCGCACTGTCGTGTCCTTGCCCAACGCCCGTTAACCTCACCCCCTCCTCGGGTACGGTCCGTTGCTGGGGGAAACGTCGATGGCATACGACTTTGACCTCCGCGTGGAGCTGCCGAGCGGGAGCACCGCACGGGTGGTCGTCAGTGGCGAGATCGATATGGCGGTCGCGGATGCGCTGTCCGCGAGCGTCCTCGGTGCACTGCGCACCAACGGGGTACGACTCGTCGAGGTGGAGCTCTCCGCGGTGGGGTTCATCGACGCCTGCGGCGTCGGTGTGCTGCTCGCGGCCCGCAACGACGCACACCGCCAAGGAAAGACCTTCTTGGTACGTGGCGCACGCGGGCTACCGCGACGGGTCCTGGAGATCACCGGTGTCCTCAATGCACTTGCCGGCAAGCCGGTCGAGGCCCGGTGACGAGCGGCGGCCCGCGTTGCCGCTCGTCCGGACGGTATGGCGCAAGTTGCCATGTGCGCTCGTGCCCGACGGTAAGGTCACGTGAGCAAGCCATCAGATAACGGCACGAATTCGCGCATCTGATCCAGTAGGGATATTCCGCCATCCGCCTGGGTAGGAGAACGCGACCGCACCCGCGCTCGATCATCGGGGGCCGTGCCACGGGCTTCTGTCACAAGGAGGCGGTGATGCACCCGGAACAGGACACTGCCCAGCTCAACCTGGACGAGGAGGCGGCGCGGTACGGCGAACGCGCCGTACACGACCCGTCCGCTCGGGCCGAGTTCGTGGAGCTGTGCCTGCCCCTTGCCCACCGACTCGCCCACCGCTACCGCGGAAGGGGTGAGCCGTTTGCCGACCTGGAGCAGGTGGCCCGGCTCGGCCTGGTCAAGGCTGTCGACCGCTACGACTCCGAACGCGGCTCTTTCACAGCGTTCGCGGTCATCACGATCCTGGGCGAGCTGCGTAAACACTTCCGCGACCGGACATGGGGCGTACGCGCGCCGCGGCGCCTGCAGGACCTGGTCGTGCAGATCCGCCACGCCGGCTCAGACCTGACCAACACGCTGTCCCGCGCGCCCAGCACCACCGAGCTCGCGGATCGCCTGCACACCACGACCGACGAGGTCGACAAGGCGATGCTGTCGGCGGCCGGCTACACGCTGCTGTCACTCAACGCGCCGGTCACCAGCCCCGGCTCCGGTGGTGGCACCGCCGAGCGGGGCGACCTGATCGGCGAGGTCGACGGCGACCTGGCCGCGATCGACGACCGGCTCACCATCCAGTCGCTGTTGGACCGGCTTCCCGAGCGGGAACGGCGGATCCTCATCCTCCGCTTCTACGGCAACCTCACCCAGGTCGAGATCGCGCAGCGGTGCGGCATCTCCCAGATGCACGTGTCCCGCCTGCTCTCCAAGACCCTGACCTGGCTGCGCCACGCCATGCTCAGCGACACCGCACCGCACTGGGGCGAGGTCGACGACAGCACCATGGGCGCGCCGAGGCTGCGGGTCACCACCACGCCCGCCGGTGGCAGCACGCTCACCGTCGCGGTAGGTGGCGAGGTCGACCGGGACAGCGCCGACGAGCTGCGGCAGGCCATCCTCAACGGGCTGGCCCGCCGCCCGACCACGCTCCACCTCGACCTGTCCGGCGTACCGTTCATCGACGCCGCCGGGATCGCGGCGCTGGTCGCGGGCTACCAGGAGGCACGGCGGGCGGCTGTCCAGTTCCGGCTGCGCGGCACGCAGCCGCACGTCCGGCGGATCCTCACGGTCGCGCGGCTGCCATACCTGTGAGGCGGCGGGTCCGCGTCAGCACGCGCGGACCCCGTTCGCCGAGCGTCCCCGCCCGGTTTCGCGCGATCCTGGTGAGCCCGACACCGGGCCGACCCAGGCTCCCGGTCCGCTGGAGTCCGCGGCGATCGACGAGCTGCTCACCGTGCTGGATACCGCCGGCACGCCGCGCGCGCTCGCCGAGGCCGCGCCCGGCCTCGACTCCCACAAGGGCGCCGGCATCCCGATCGGCACCGTACTGCGCACGACCTGCGCACTGATCCCGCAGGCGGTCGGCAACGACATCAACTGCGGCATGCGCGTCGAGGTCACCGACCTGACCATCGACCGGGTGCGCCCCACCTCGACGCACTGGAGGGGCGGCTCCGCCACCTGTTCTTCGAGGGCGGCCGGCGCATCGGCCCGACCCCTACATCACGCGCGGCCAGGGCAACGACCGCGCGTTGGGCAGCGCCTGCCACGACGCCGGCCGGAGCATCCCGCGCGGCGCGGCGTCGAAGGGCGGCGACGCTGAACGGCCACGCCTAGCACCTGGCCGCCGAGGCTGCGCGCGTCGATCTGTGCGGGAAATGTGCAGATGCGCTCTCATACTTCGCTTCGACGCATCGGTGCCTGGTCGCGGGCACACGCGGCGTCGCCAGTTGAGGCTGGCGCTGGCGGCCCTCGATCAGGATGTGCGCCACGAGCGGGCAGGTTCCTGTCCGCTCGTAGCTACGGCGGGATCCGATCCGACACCCCGGGAGGGTGAATGCGCAGCCGCGTCATCGCAATCGCACTGCTGGCCGTCGCGACGCTCGGGCCGGCGGTGCTGCCCGCCTCCAGCGCGCAGGCGGCCGCGTTGCCGCTCGGCAAGGCAAACTTCGCGATCGCCATCGGCGGCCTGCGGGCCTCCTCGGTCGAAAACTGGGTACGCCTCGGCCAGTACACGTTCGGCACCGACGGCACGGTCACCGAACGGCACTGGCACTGGTCGCAACGGGTGCGGGTGACCCGCTCGTACACCGACTTCACAGCCTCGAACTGCGCCGACCGGAACTGCCGCGTAGCCACCGGCGGCGGATACCAGTCGACCGGCGCCTCGAAGACGCTGACCGGAACGTACTCCGTGACCGCCGGCACGCTTCGCGTCAACTGGAGTAGCGGGCAGTGGGAGGAGTGGACGCTCACCACGAAGGCGGACGGCGCACTGGCCAATGTGGAGCTGAAAGCCAACAACTTCGGGGCGACGCATGGGTTCGGCAACGGAAGCAACGCCGCCTGGGCCGCCCGCAAGTCACTGTCGAGCATCGCCAGCACGGACTGGTCGCGGTACATCCACCGCTACCACCTGTGGAAGACCAGCGAGGTCAGCGCGGACCCGTACATCGACACGGGCGACGGAAATCCGTTCTGGCTACGAAACTGGAACGTCTGCACGGGCAGTCAGTGCATCGCCGGGGAGACCGGCACGCCGGGCACGAGCACAGCGACCGAGTACTACATCGCGCCCGCCAACTCGCCGACCGGGCACCGGCGGGACACTCTGTGGGGCTGGCGGCTCAAGCACGCCATCGACCGCAAGGAGACCTGCTACACCGGCAACTCGCACGTCAAACCGATGATCCAGGTAGTCGACGACAACGGCGTGTTCCACGGCTGGGTCGGCGTGGAAGCATCGCTCAACCAGACGGTGCCCGCCCAGGGCGCACTCGCCGACGACATAGGTGTATTCCGCATCCTCGACTGAGGCATGCCCTGTAGCTCATAAAGAGCACTCTTGAGCCGGTTGAAGCAGCGTTCCGCCACGTTGTGCTGCCGTAAACGTCCACGACGAAGGCTGGTGGCCGCCCGCCAGCGCTGTCCTTGGCAGCGCTGGCGGGCTCTCTGATCGCGACGTTCGGAACGGTGCGATGTTCGCCGACAACCTCGCAGCGCTCGGCGAGCCCCAACAGCGACGCCCAAGCAACCGCCGCCCGACTTGCGGGAGACAGCCTCCGCACACTCGCGGAGCGCTACCGCGCGGCCAACCAGGTCACCCCTATGGTCCTCTTGAGGCGCCCCCGGCTCACGCGTTCGAGGGCGAAGGCGACAACGCAGCCCGCCGCCCACTGCCGGAAAACTGACGTCCAGTCCTGCGGACGAATGACGGACAAATGATCAAGGGCCGACTCTCGATCTCTCGAGAACCGGCCCTTGACCTGCAACTTCTTCGTAGCGGGGACAGGATTTGAACCTGCGACCTCTGGGTTATGAGGCATCCAAGCGCCGTCCCGGCCGTCGCCCGTCGCCCGCGTGGTCCTGGTCGTCGCGGTGATGGCGTCCCATCGTGTCCCGATCGATCGGGCCGATCCCACCATGATCGAACCGTGCCGTTAGCAAGTCCGTTAGCAAGGATGGCCGGCGCGGATGGCCGCTGCCGTATGGGTTTCCGCCCCGGGCCGTAGGTCCGGGGCGGCTTGCCGTGGCGGCGGCTTGCCGCGCACAACTGGCGGCGGTGGGCGGGATGACAGAACCTTCCCGATCTTCGAGGGAGGGCCGGGGTCCGGGGCAGAGCCCCGGGCTTGAGTCACGTCGTCGGGCATCGCCGTTCGGCCAATCGTGCCGATCGTGACTTTCGTGCCACGATCAGACTCGTGGCCGATTCCGATAACTCACTCCGACCGGCCACACCTCGCAAGATGCAGGACGGTTACTACGGTCAGCCGGCGTCGGCCGACCATGACGCCGAGTCGGCCTCGGCGGTCGTGCGCAACCAGCGAGCGAGGGCCATTCGGGAACTGACCGCTGCGGTGGCTATAGCTCTCGCATGTATAGCGTGGCTTGCGGTTGGCGGGCTTGTCCTGTTCCTTGTGGGCGCTCGTGACGAGCCTGAGGGCATGACGGGCTTCGCGGTCGCGGTCGTGATGCCGTTCGTCCTGGTGCCAGCCCTGGGATTGACGAGCGTGGCGGCCCAGCTCGGTCGGACCAGGTGGCGAGGCTGGATCGCGCCGACCATTGCCATAGTGGCCGGATTGGCGGCTCTCGTCGTTCTGGTCGGCTGGTGGAGCCTGGTGGATCTACTCAGCTAGGACGATCCGGGGCACGCGATGGTGCGGTGCGCCGCGGGCGCCCGAGGACGGGCCGCAGGCCCGCCCGCAGGGCGATCCGCGAGCGCGCACGGTTCGCCGCGCGAGCGCGGCGCCTTGATCCAGAAGAGACGGAATCGGCAGACAATACGCCGACAAAGAAGCAGGGCCAGATTCGAGCAAGGCCCTGCTTCTTAGGCCAAGGCAGCGCGAACCGCCTCCGGAGGGCTCGGCTCGGCCGGGCGTCGTCTAGCACTGCTGACCTGCACAAACAGTCGGGCTATCGGGAGGCAACTACCCGAGGTTCGGCACGTATTCGGCACGGCTCACCTAAGGGGTGAGACGGACCTGCTGCCAGTGCCGCCGGTTACCAGGGTTCGTCGCCCAGCACGGAATGGCACGCGTCCCAGAGCCCCTGCTGTGCGGCGGACAGTGCCTCGCCTTCACCGGGCTTGTCCGGCGTAGGTGCGGCACGGGTCGCGGCCCAGAACAGGTCGTCGCCCGCGTCGTAGATGGCCTTGTGGTTCGAAGTCTTCGCCAGCGAACCGAGCATCTGGCCGTTGCCCGCGCTCCAGCCGCCTTCCTTGAGCATCTTGGAGGCAGCGCGGCAGGCATCCATACCGAACCGGTCGAGAGCAGCCGAAGGGCTCGGCGTGGGAGTCGGGCCCTCGGCGCCGGGTTCCTGGGCGCCATCGCAGCCGGCCGCAGTCAGGACGAGAAGGATGCACACCACGAGGGCGCGGTCGCGAAGCACGGCGGGATACTAACTGCCCTCGGGCACGTCTTAGGCATGGGGATGCCGGATCGGCTCAGGTGCGGGGGCTTGGAACCCCATACACCCGGGCGTGGCCTCGATGAGCATCTATCGGACGGATCACCCCTCTGACCAGGGCGAAGACGGTCAACGTTTGCCATCGTTGGTCATCGTTAGTCGTTCTCGGCTGGGCCGGATCTGGTCCCGACGATCTTGTTGGGGGTTCCGATGGTCCGAGCCGGAGATCGAGCTAGGTGATCTTCGTGTCTGAACCGCTGCATTTGGTCAGACCCCAAGTGGCTCGGCATTCTTATCCTTGGCCGATGACCGCTATAAGCCGTCCAGTCCAGCGCGATCCTGCGTCACCTCCTATCAGTGACCCGAAGCCAGGTAGCCGAGAGGGGCGTTCCGGAGCCGGAAGCGATGGGCCCGGATCGCCCAGGTTTGTATTGGTGCGCCCTGGCCACCTCCTGCTAATCGTGGATAATGCAAGTCTTTCCCATCGCGAAATCGTTGACCGCCTCATAACAAGTTTGCAGAGTGATCCACGCGTCTTAAGCGCTGAACCCCCGGACGATGAGGGCGACGAATATTTTCACCAGCGAGTCGTCTTTTACCCACGGCCCCGGCGTTGTTCGGGAGTGTCCGGTTTGATCATGATTTGTTAGAT
>NZ_JBHLUH010000029.1:0-3687 GCF_042433955.1 Phytohabitans kaempferiae
GCAGGCGTCGCCGGTGTCCTCGCTCCAGTCGTGGCCGAGCTGGCCGGACAGTAGTTCACCCCCTGCACGAGTGCGATCAAGCTCGACCCAACAACCTCGCGACATAGGTCGGCGTGCGAAGACCGGAGCGCATCGCTGGGGTGGCGCCGCTCAACGCCGTCCTCGAAGTTCATCAATGAGCGGGTGCACGCTCATCGGCAGAGTCGTGCGGGGACGCTACGTGCCGGAGGCCATGTACGCGGCCAGGATGTAGTTGGGATGGCGGTCGAGGTTCTTGCGGGCTCGGTCGTAGCGCTTGGTGGTGCGTGGGTCGGCGTGGCGGGCGGCGATCTGTACGTCGCGCAGGCTTACCCCGGCGTCGAGCATGGTCGTCACGTAGGTGTGTCGGAGCATGTGTGGGTGCATCCTTGGCATCCGGATCCCTGCGGTAGTGGCCAGGTGCTTGAGCCGGCGGGTGGCGGCGTGCCGGTCCATCCGACCGCCGAGGGTGTTGCGCAGGATCGGCCCGTCGACGGGGCCGTCGACGGCGCGGTCGATCGCCCGCGCTATCGCGGGCGGGAGCGGGACGAGCACGAGCTTGCCGCCCTTGCCACGCACCCGCAGGACTCGGTGACCGTGTTCCTCGCCCAGGTCGGCGACGTTGGACCCACAAGCTTCGAAGATCCGTAGCCCGAGCAGGCCGAGGAGGGCGATCAGGGCGAAGTCGTTGATGTTCGCCGACAACCGCGCGGTGGTGATCAGAGCTTCGAACTGGAGGTGCCCGAGGCCGAGGGTGGGTGACTCGGCCGGGACAGTCGGCCGGCGCACGTAGGCAGTGGGTGAGTGCGGCAGGATCTGGTCGATCACGCAGACCCGGTAGAAGCCGACCACGACCGACAGCCGCCGGGAACGGTCGAGGGCTGGTAGCAGCGGACGTCCTGCAACCAGCGCACGTACCGCTCAATGTCCGCGCGGACCGCAGCGAGCGGGTCGAGTTCCATGTCGGTACACCAGCGCAGGAAGACACGAAGATCCGACTCGGTGTGGATCCGGGTCTGGCCGCGGTAGCGGCCCAGGTACGCAGCCGACGCCACGCGCAGAACAAGCTCACTGCGATGCGTGACGCCGGAAGTAGCGGAAGAAACAGCCATGCATCACCGTGCGTTGCCAACGGCGATGAACGCAAACGCGCCCGCAGCGGCAGATGTGCGCGCCCAGGCTGGGCATGCGGCATCTTCATACCGTGGCTCGGAGGCGCCCTGTTCCGACTCGCGGTGAGGTCGATGCGTGGTTCACCGCGGTGCTCGTCGGTACGCGTACGAGGGACGAGGCGGACAGGTGGGCGGCCCAGTGGCGTGAGGATCCGGTCGACGGTGCGGTTGAGGACGAGGTCGTTTGGTGGGCGCTCGATCTGCTGCATGGCATTGATCTGCCTTCCGGCCCTGAGGGCCGGTTCTTGCACGACGACGACCAAGTGCGGCAATGGCGCCAGGACTTCCGCCGGCTCTGCCAGACGTACCCCGACGGTGAGGAGTGACAGCCGCGATCAGCGCTACCGGCGGCAGATCGGCGCGCTCTGGCCGTATCCGTGTTGTCGGTTACGACATCCCCGGCGGCTTTCCCTGCCGTCGTTGTCCGATTTGAGGCCGGGGAGCGGCCGGCGGACGTGGCGTGGTCAAATCAGAGGATGTGGATGACAGGATGTTGGTGGAGCTCAGCGAGCGGCTGGTGGCGGTTGGCGGGGTGGTGGCGGTGGTGCTTGGTGGCAGCCGCGCCCGCGGTAGCCACCGCCCCGACTCGGATTTCGACCTGGGCTTGTACTACCGCGGCGAGTTCGACGTGGTGGGGTTGCGGGAGTTGGCGGGCCGGGAGGCCGATGAGCCGGTCGAGGTGACGGCACCGGGCGGTTGGGGACCATGGGTCAACGGCGGCGGCTGGCTGACGGTCCAGGGTTGGCGGGTGGACTGGATCTACCGCGATTTGGACCGGGTGCACCGGGTGTGGGACGACTGCCGGGCCGGCCGATACGAGGTCGGGTTCCAGGTTGGCCATCCGCTGGGCTTCTACTCGCATGCCTACGCCGGGGAGGTGGCGCTGTGCCGAGTACTCGCCGATCCCAGCGGAGAGCTCGCCAAACTACAGGCACAGACCCGGCATTATCCGGCGGCGCTGGGGGGACGCGCTCGTGGACGGGTTGTGGGAGGCGGACTTCGCGCTGCGGCTGGCCACCTACGGCGCGGACGGCACCGACCCCACCTACGCGGCTGGGTGTCTGTTCCGCGCCGTGGGCGTGGCCTGTCACGCGCTGCACGGTCGAGCCCATCAATGGCTGATCAACGAGAAAGGCATGGTGGCATCGGCGACAGGACTGTCGATCGCACCGCCGGGCTTCGCCGAACGTGCCCAAAGGCTGCTCGGTAACATCGGGCAATCCCCACCGCAGATCACCCAGACGACCTCGCATGCACACGCTCTGCTCGCTGAGGTGCGCGTCGCTGTCGCCTATCCTCCGCATTGACACGGCTTGTCAACACAAAGGAGAGAACAAGAATGGCGCGCACCATCGCCACGAACACAGCCGTCGACCTGGACCGGCTCCTCGAGTTCGTCCGCCCCAGGCACCGGATGATTCTGATCACCCAGAGAGTGGACGGCTCGCCGCAAGCGTCACCCGTGACCGGGGGCGTGGATGACTCGGGCCGGATCGTGGTGTCGACATATCCGGAGCGCGCCAAAGCCCGCAACGCACGCTCACGTCCGAAGGTGAGCGTCGTCGTGCTCTCCGACGAGTGGAACGGCCCGTGGACGCAGATCGACGGAGTCTGTGAGGTACTCGACGCCGCCGAAGGACTCGACGAGTTCGTGGAGTACTACCGCAACATCGCCGGTGAACACCCCGACTGGAGCGAGTACCGCCAGGCCATGCTCGACCAGGGCAAAACCCTGCTGCGAATCACCCCCACGCGCTGGGGTCCGATCGCGACCGGCGGGTTCCCGCCCCGCCTCGCATGACACCTTCTGAACCAGGCACGGCACCACCAGCCCAGGGCTTACAGACAGCGACTGCCGACCCCAACCGAACCGCCCCTACCTTCACCTCGCGGAGCACGATGCCGTCCTCGGTCGGGCAGGGTCGCGCCATGCACCACGTAGGCCAGATCGCGCGAACAGCCCTGGAGCGTTAGCCAGCCGCGTGCACCCCGCCCCCGCTGTCGGCGGCATGACAGGATGCTCGGCATGGGCGCTGCCGAGGAGAGCCCTCGTTCGGTACTGGCGATCAACAACTGCGGCCTGCTTCTCGTTCAAAACAGTGCCGGCACCTGGCTGATTAAGGGTTCGGCCGATGGGTCGATCTACACCGCCGGGGACCGGCTGATGTGGCTGTTGCCGTTGCTGGAGCGCACCCCGACCGACGTCAGGGCGGCGTTGCCTCACGTGCCCTTGGCCGACACGCCGCTACCCGCCCTCGTCCGGTTCGCGCTCACCGCCTGGGGTGAGCATTGGCCGGCACTGGCACTCGGTTGGTTGGAGTCCGGCTGGCCGACCGGAGACCTGCTCGACGTACTGGCCGATATGAAGGACTCGCGCACACTCTCCCAGCCGCTTCGCCACCGAGCGCTTCGTCTATGGCGCACTGCGGCACATACCTAATAGTGCTTTGTCATGATCTTCGTTGGCGTCTGTCTTCGGTTCCGTTGCGGTAAGCGG